>CBFIIL010000032.1:0-18808 GCA_965662485.1 Flavobacteriaceae bacterium
GATTAAACGATGTTCCACCAGGCTTGTTGGCAACAGCAATTCCTGCATTTCTTGCCAATCTGTTTGAATCACCCTCAAGAAAATTTTCAAAGGTGTAGATTGGGTTGAGCTGCGATTCAATCTTAATATTTCTGATACCAGGAATAATAAAAGGATTCTTGAGCTCTGGGTTTTTATTTTTAAGAGGTATGTCCGCTCTTTGCGATTTAATTGCTGAACGATTTGAACTTGGGATTTTTTCTGTAAACGGTTGCTTGTTGCCGTAGGTGTTTTCCATTTTGATGATGTAAACCAACTTCGCATCCTCACCTAATTCTTTTGTTAGAGCAACTTTTAGGATTTTTACATAATGTTCTTCAAGCCATTCATAGAAAAATTTACTTGGAACTTGTATACTTAGGGATTGATCTGCTAATTTCACTGCAACAATGGGTTCAAACCATGTTTTGTATGCCTGAGGTTGAATGTTGTCCTTAATAAAATTAAGACAGTTACCCCATACCGATTGCGCAGTGTTATTCATTTTTTGTGTAAATTTTTTTTTGTTAGTTAGTGGTTAAAACGTCAACACTTTGGGGGAGGTGATTAATTTTTAGCCATCACAAATATGTGAACAAATTTTCTAAAAAAAAAATTAAAAATACAGGAAATTTTATTTTTTTTTCGTTTAAATTATGCAGCAATAAATATATAATTTTTTTAATGAAAAGCCACCAAACAAAAGTTAAAGTTCGATACGGAGAAACAGACCAAATGGGTGTTGTCTATCATGGAAATTATGCCCAATATTTTGAGATTGGTCGTATAGAATGGTTGTCTTCATTAGGCTTTTCTTATAAAGAAATGGAAACACAAGGTATTATGCTTCCAGTTGTCGTTTTGAATATAAGTTACAGTAAACCAGCATTTTACGATGAAATTTTAACTATTAAAACAACATTACTAAAACTTCCAAAAGTTTCTATTGAATTTGAATATGAACTTTATAATGAACGTGATGAGTTGTTAACAAAGGCTTACACAAAGTTAGTTTTTGTGGACACAAAAACGCGTCTGCCCATGCGTTGTCCGGACTATTTTTTAGACAAACTGCAAAATTAATCGTTAAAAATTTCAAGCTTGATTTTGTGATGCGATTTAAATGTGGACTTTACCAATTCTAAATCCCTTTTTTTGACCAAAATTTTTAGCCAACATTCCAATTCTTGATGCTGTTCTAAAATTTCTAAATTATATTTTTTTACAATTCGCATAACGTGACTGAGTTCGTTATATGTAAAATGTACTAATATTATTTCTTTTATATGAAGTGTCGTAATTTTACATGTGTCCAAACTTTGTTTTGATGTGGTTCTGTAGGCTGAGATAAGTCCGCCAACACCAAGTTTTGTCCCTCCATAATAACGTACAATCACAACAAGAGTATTAGTGATGTTTTTGGCCTTTAGCTGTCCTAAAATCGGCATTCCTGCACTATTATTTGGTTCACCATCATCCGAAACCTTATGTGTATTCCCATTTGCTCCTAGTCGATACGCATAGCAAAAATGTCCAGCAGACTTATGTTTTTCTTTTAGTAAGTCAATATTTCTTTTTACGTCAATTTCATTTTCAATTGGGAATGCATAGCCAAAAAACTTACTCCCTTTGTCCTTATATAAGATTTCATCAGAAGCTCGGTCTATGGTTAGAAATTCAAATGTACCTTCGCTCATGTGCTGTTCTTGGAATTAAGGATTTTTAAAAAGTAGTAGCTCGTCATTTGCAATCCTTTTTTTTAACTGATGTTTCAGTGTATGAAATGGCCCTCTAATACCATCTATAAATTCTACATTTCCCTTGAAAACTCTCATTTCGTCCCAAAGATTTTCATCAATAAAATGCTGTAGTGTTTTTTGCCCCCCTTCAACAATTACTGATAAAATATTTAATTCATAAAGGTGGTTGCAAATTTGTTGGGCGATATGTTTTTGCGAGTTAAAATGCTTTGATGACAATACAATGGTTTTAGCTTCATCATTAAAAACATTGGATGATTTTGGTAAATTATCTTTAGTATCAATAACAATTCGTATGGGATTTCTACCAGAAACCGTTCGAGTTGTCAAACTTGGATTGTCTTTTAAAATGGTATTGCCACCCACTAAAATGGCATGTTCTTCGGAGCGCCATTGGTGCACTAGCTGACGTGATTCATCAGAACTTATCCAAACAGGACGTTGTGTAGTTTTTTCTGTTGGTGCAATAAATCCATTTTTTGTTTCTGCCCATTTTAATATGATATAAGGACGCTTTTTGTTATGAAATGAAAAAAAACGTCTGTGGTGCTCTTGGCATAGTGTTTCACACTGGTGAACCACAACTTCACACCCTGCCAATTTGAGTGTTTCAATTCCTTTTCCACTTACCTTTTTATTGGTGTCAACACAACCTATAACCACTTTTGGTATTTTGTGCTTTATAATCAGGTCGGTACATGGAGGTGTTTTACCATGATGACAACATGGTTCGAGTGTAACATATAATGTGGATTTGGCCAATAGGTTTTTGTTTGCAACAGATGAAATGGCATTGACCTCTGCATGTGCACCACCATATGAGCTGGTATATCCCTCACCAATAATTCTGTTGTTATAAACAATAACACAACCTACAGAAGGGTTTGGTGCGGCATCGCCCAATCCTTTTTTTGCAATTTCTATACAGCGCTTTATGTAATTTGAATCTTCAATAGCGAAAAAACTTTTATTTTCAATGGTGTTATACGTATCTTCGAAACTACAAAAATAAGATTAATTGCGGGGATGTTAGACATGCAAATTAGAGAAATCAAAAAAGAGGATAATGTACAAGTCGAATCGGTTATCAGGTCCGCTTTTTTGGAATTGAATATTCCTCTAGAAGGAACAGCATACGAAGATCCCGAAACATCAAAAATGTTTGAGGCCTACAATACTGATCGTTCCGTATATTTTGTGGTGGAAATGGATGGAGAAATTATAGGTGGAGCAGGTATAAAACGTCTTAGGAATTATGATAAAGACGTTTGCGAACTTCAAAAGATGTATAGTGCTCCCAAAATGCGTGGTCAGGGGTTGGGGCAACAATTAATGAACCGCTGTGTAGAAGCAGCACTCTCTTTTGGTTTTAAAACATGTTATTTAGAAACCATTCCAATGCTTCAAGCAGCCATCAAATTATACAAACGAAATGGTTTTTTGGAAATCAAAACCTCATTGGGAAATACGGGACATCATAATTGCAGTGTATGGATGACAAAAAAATTAAAATGACACTAGGGCAGCTGAAAGAAAATTTTACTAATGAACTTGATTATTATCCATCACCGGAGCGTCTAGTTTTTTTTCAAAGAGTGTGTGAGGCATATCTTCAATTACAACCCCATCAATTAGTTCTCAATTATGAAAAGGAGATTTCAGAAGTTGAGTATAAACGTTTTAAGGAAGTATTGAGTCGTTTAAAAAATCATGAACCCATTCAATATATATTAGAATGCGCTTATTTTTTTGGATTAGAATTTTTAGTAACTCCAGCAGTACTCATTCCTCGTCCCGAAACAGAAGAACTTGTAGCATGGATTTTAGAACATTTTAATAAAACTGATACGCCTAAAATTTTGGATTTAGGCACGGGTTCTGGCTGTATTTCAATTGCCTTGGCCAAAAACCTACCTAATGCTCAAGTTTTCGCCCTTGATATGAGTACAGAAGCCCTGGAAATTGCACGTTGTAATGCAAAGAAAAACAATGTAGAAATCAATTTTATAGCCTCTAATATGCTGGAATGGAAAAGCTCTGAACAGTTTGATATTATTGTATCAAACCCTCCTTATGTATTAGAAAAAGAGCAAAAACAAATGAAAGATAATGTGTTGAAATACGAACCCCATTTGGCTTTATTTGTAGACAATACATCCCCCTTGGTTTTTTATAAAGCATTAAGAAAAATTGCTCAAAAGAATCTTTCTCAAAATGGCTTATGCTTTGCGGAGCTCAATGAAGCCTTTGGAACAGAAACTAAAGCACTTTTTGATGAGGTTTCATTTCAAAATATAATTTTGAAAAAAGACACTTTTGGAAAGAATCGTATGTTGAAAGCACAAAAAAAATAAGTTGTTTTTGAATGTGTATTTCTCTTTTTTATTAATGTATTTTAGTATTTTAGTAGCACCAAAAGAATCAACTATTTTTGTCTAAATGACTGATAAAGAATTAATTATTCAACTTCGTGAGGTGCTTCGCCAACATAATTATAACTATTATGTTTTGGACAACCCTACAATTTCAGATTTTGATTTTGATATGAAGTTAAAACAACTTCAAACTTTAGAGGCGCAATATCCCGAAATGCATGATCCTAATTCTCCAACACTTCGAGTTGGGGGGGAAGTCACAAAAAACTTTCAAACAGTAGTTCATGCACAACGTATGTATTCTTTGGATAATTCATATTCTAAAGAAGATTTATTGGATTGGGAAACACGCATAAAAAAAATGGTAGATGGTCCAATTCAGTATACGTGTGAGCTTAAATATGATGGTGCATCTATCAGTATTACCTATAAAAATGGGTCACTTTTTCAGGCCCTTACAAGAGGTGATGGTACGCAAGGAGATGACGTGACCGCAAACATAAAAACAATCAAATCTGTTCCTCTTAAACTTCAAGGAGATTATCCAGAGAAATTTGAAATTCGTGGGGAGATTATTTTACCTTTTAAAGGCTTCGAGGCGATGAATGCAGAGCGTATTGCGGCTGGTGAGGAACCCTACAAAAACCCAAGAAATACCGCCTCTGGAAGTTTAAAATTACAAGACAGCAGCGAAGTGGCAAAACGTCCACTGCAATGTCTTTTGTACAGTATTGTTGGAGATCATACAGGAATAACTTCTCAATTTGATAATTTAGAAAAAGCACGATCGTGGGGGTTTAAAGTCCCTACGGAAGCAAAATGTGTACAATCCATTGATGAGGTGCTCGAGTTTGTAGACTATTGGGACGTAGCGCGTCATGATTTACCTTATGAAATAGATGGTATTGTTATCAAAGTTAATGATTTACAACAACAAGCGGAGTTGGGCTATACCGCCAAAGCACCGCGCTGGGCCATGGCCTATAAATTTAAAGCAGAGCAAGTTTCTACACTACTGAACCACATATCATATCAGGTAGGACGGACTGGTGCAATTACGCCTGTTGCAAATCTAGAACCTGTAGAATTAGCAGGGACAATCGTTAAGCGTGCATCTTTGCATAATGCCGATCAAATTGCAAAATTGGATGTCCGTTTGGGCGATACTGTTTTTGTGGAAAAAGGCGGAGAAATCATTCCAAAAATAATGGGTGTTGATCTTTCAAAACGTCTAAAGGAATTTTTACCAACAACCTATATTTCTGAGTGTCCAGAATGTCAAACACGACTCACAAGAACAGAGGGTGAGGCACAACATTACTGTACCAATACAGAGGGTTGTCCACCTCAAATTATTGGTCGGATTCAGCACTACATTTCTCGCAAAGCACTCGATATTGAAGGGTTAGGCGGCGAAACTGTGGCCTTGTTGGTCAATGCTGGACTTATAAATGACGCTGCTGATTTATACACCTTAAAAATTGAAGACGTTTTACCATTGGAACGTATGGCACAAAAAAGTGCCGAAAATCTTATACAAGGGATTGAAGTCTCCAAGCAAATCCATTTTGAACGTGTACTTTTTGGATTGGGAATTCGTTATGTTGGAGAAACAGTGGCCAAAACTTTAGCCAAACACTACAAAAATGTGGGGGCACTTTCTGAAGCTAGCGTAGAAGAACTCGAAGCAGTGGACGAAATTGGAATAAAAATAGCAGAAAGCGTTTATGCTTTTTTTAGAAATGAAAATAGTATACGTTTGGTCTCTCGATTGGTAAGTTATGGACTACAACTCGAACTTTCCAAGGAGGCACTAGCCAACCAAACCACGCTTTTGGCGGGCGACCGTATTGTGGTTTCTGGAGTTTTTGAAAGCATTTCTCGCAATGCACTCAAAGCCCTGATTGAAGCAAACGGAGGTAAAGTGGTAAGTTCTATTTCTGCTAAAACAACTTATTTGGTAGCAGGGGCCAATATGGGCCCTAGCAAACGCCAAAAAGCAGAACAACTGAATGTGCCAATTCTTACAGAACAAGAGTTTTTGCAAAAACTTTAAGTGGCTACAATCTTTAATTTACTACTATTTCGTCTAATGTTTTATACATTGTTGTGTGTTCGTATTTTTATTTTTAAAATTGTTTGTCAAATGTTTTTCCATTGAACTTAAACGCATTTCCATTGGTCAGTACAAACCACAATTCATCATTATTATCTTTGTAAATGGAATGAACAAAATCATTCGATTGTCCTAAATTGATAGTGTAATTCTTCATTGTTTTACCATCATATCTCCAAACTCCTGTGTCTCTATCTCCAAACCAAATATTTCCTTCACCATCTTCCTCAATAGCAAAAACGTGTTCAGCTGTGCCAGGTCGAGACTTATCTCCTCTTCTTGAACTTGTTGGGTGTATTAAATTATTCTTTTCAGAAAAATTAATTATTGTATCACCTTCTTTTAGTAATACACCAATCCCATTATTTCCTATCCATAGTCTGCCTTTTGAGTCTTCAAGAATGCTCCTGATATGAAGAGGTTCAGCTTCAATATCAAGTCCGAGTGTTTTATCATTGATAATTGTAAAGTCAATTCCATTGTAGCCAAAAACACCAGCATAAGTACCAATCCATAGCATATCGTTGTTTCCTTTTGAAATACTTGTCACGGAATATAAATTATTTGGATTAATGACTTTTGGGTTGGGAAAGGCTAAGTAATTCAATCTTTGACCGTCATATCTATACACTCCTTCCTTGACTCCTGCACTAAACCAAAGGTCATTGTCCGATCTACTCCATTCGTTGTGTGAAACTCCATTTTCTATTGTAGTATGGGTTATGATTTTTTTCCCATCATAACTACTAATTCCGTTAACTGTTTCCAGCAAAATATTTCCATTCTTATCTTCTTGTACGGAACGGATGTGATTGTCGGATAAGCCTTCATTAGCTGTAAAATACTCAAACGATTTTCCGTCAAATAGAGATACACCTTCTTGACGACTTCCAAACCAATAATTTCCTTTACTATCTTGAAACACAGAACTAATTCCTGAGGTGAATTTTAAGGTGTCGATTTTTGGAATGCTTACAAATTCAGATTTACTGATTTCCTTTTTAGATGATTTATTTTCAACACAGGTAAAGTTCAGAGTCAATATGAGTATTAGGTAAATCAATATAAATTTTTTGTTCATTACAAGTTTATCATATATGACGCACAACGTTTTGTGTATGGTGCCTATCCCGAAGGGTATGCACTATACACCTTGTTGTAGGTAGTAATTAACTTATAAGTCTGAGCCAATCTCTAAGGGTTAAATCTAATCTTAATACTTCATCTTCAGCAAGCAGTGAACAATGTGCGATGGGGTTTCTTAGTGATCGATTTTCCAAAAGTGAAATATTTATACCTCCCTACAGGATTAGACACATAAAAACCTAAAAAGTCACATTTTTTGGAGACATATTTTGGGAGGGGTTCTATAAAAAAAATGAATAATATTTTTTGAAGTTGTATGGTTCCCTCAAATTCTCAATGCACGACTGCTAAAGTATTTGCCATCGTTATTCAAATAAAAATCGATTTTACCAAGGTACAGCCCATAGCACCCTACTTGATTAACGAGAACAGTCTTACCAATGGCATTGGTTTCTACAGTGGGGGTGTCCAAAAAAGTATGGGTATGGCCACCAATAATAAGGTCAATATCTTTTGTGGCGCGCGCCAAACTACGGTCAGAAACTTTTTCCTTGCTCTTGTATTCGTAACCCAAATGCGATAGACAAATCACAAGGTCGCATTGCTCATTAGTTTTAAGAATTCGACTCATATCTCTAGCAATTTCAATGGGGTTAAGGTATTTTGTTTCTTTGTATGCATCTTTATTGACCAAACCTTGAAGTTCTACACCAAGTCCAAAAACACCAATTTTTACACCCTCCTTATTAAAAATTTTATAAGGTTTCACGTGGGTGTCCATTACCGTGTTTTTAAAATCATAATTGGCCGAAACAAAATCAAATTTGGCGTGTGGTAATTGTGCAAAAAGCCCATCAATTCCATTATCAAAATCATGATTTCCAATGGTTGCAAGATCATAATCCAACATGCTCATAAGTTTAAACTCCAATTCACCACCATAATAATTGAAATAGGGGGTGCCTTGAAAAATATCCCCTGCGTCTAGCAAAAGTGTGTTTGGATTTTCTTTTCGGAGTTTTTGAATTAGTGTTGCCCTTCTTGACACACCACCTTTATTGGCATTTCGACCATCATTAGGCCCAAAAGGGTCAATATGGCTATGCACATCATTGGTATGTAAAATGGTGATTTTTCTTGCGCTCTGTTTGTCGCATGAAAGCGCCATCCCGCCCAAAGATAAAAGCGTTGCAGAAGCAGCGGTATTTTTTATAAATATGCGTCTTTTCATTTCTTATCAATTGGTGTAAATAAAACGCTTATCGCGCTTTGGGTTTAAAGTGTCTTGAGCGGAAAAATAATCAATCAAAATGGCTCTTATTTTGTAGTCTAAATCAAAAACAGTTTTATTTTTTTTAAAAAATTCCATACGGTCTCCACCATTATAAAGGTAATCACTTGTGGCTACATTATAAATTTTGTTGAGGTCTATAGTTTTTCCTTGAATTTCAAGTTTTTTGACCTTTCCTTTTTTTGTGATATGCAGTGTCATTCCAGAAATTGGATGCGCACGTTTAACTTTAATTAGATAATCTACAAGTTCCATCACCACATTTCCTTTCAATTGTGTCACTACGACTTTGTTTTCAAAAGGCATGATATTAAATGCAGTTTTGGTGAAAATCGGTCCTTTTGGAAGCGGTGCTCGAATCCCACCATGATTTAGTAAAACTAGGTCTAAATCCAAATTATAACGTTTTTTGAAAATGGGTGAAGACTGCTCAAAAACTGCATCGGCCATAAGGTTTCCAATGGCGGTGTTTAAAGCGCCTTCTGTTTTTTTATATTCATTATCAGAATAACATAAAACTTCATTCATAGATGTCTCTAGTCGTGTTCTGTAGGGACGAATGACACTGTCAATTTCTGTATTGGATTTTAAATTGTTGTCAATGGTCAAACGCTGGCTATCGGTGCTTTCTGTGGTTATTGCTTCATTGCAAGATAAAAACCCTAAAATTAGAGCAAGAAATTTAATGTATTTAAGCGCCATTTGTATTAACTTTGTGTAGATTCTAAAAGTACATGTTTTTTAAACGTATAAAAAAAATATCGTCTGAAAAATTTTTGACAACTGTAATAGAGGCACGTTCAAAACAATTTTCATCTGAAAAGATAAAAACTGTTGGAGTTTTATTCCATTATGATCAGTTTGTTGATTATGATTATTTTAGAATGCTTTTTACAGATTTAGGTTTGAATGACAATAGATTGCGTTTTATTGTTTTTCATGAAAAAGAAAATAATCAACCAAACAGTTGGGATGCGTCCTACACCAAAACCGATTTCGATTGGTTAGGTCATTGCAAAAGCCACGAGGTTGTCGATTTTGTTGATCAGTCATTTGATCTTTTGATAAGCTATTATAAACCTAATCGTTATGAGTTAAAGATAGTTACAGCAATGTCAAAAGCGAAATTTAAAGTTGGTATTTCAGATGAAGATGAACGCTTGCATGACTTGATTATTGACGTTTCCACAAAGGATATTGATACTTTTAAAACAGAATTAATAAAATATTTAAAAACTTTAAATAAGATTTAAATGAATTCATTAGTAGGCATGGGAGTTGCCTTGGTTACACCATTCAAAAGTGATTTGAGTGTTGATCATGAAGCGCTAGCAAAAGTTGTAGAATTTAATATTGAAAATGGTACAGATTATCTTGTCATTAGTGGAACAACTGGCGAGAGTGTAACTATAGCAAAAGAAGAAAAAAAAGCAATTGTTCAAACCATAGTAAAAGTTAATGCTGGCCGATTGCCATTAGTTATTGGAATTGGAGGCAACAATACTGCTGCCGTTGTTGAAGAGCTTAAAACAACTGATTTGTCTCCTTTTGCAGCTGTTTTATCGGTGGCACCATACTATAGTAAACCTACCCAAGAGGGTTTGTATCAGCACTTTAAAGCCGTTGCAAAAGCGTCTTCAATTCCTGTTATTTTGTATAATGTTCCGGGAAGAACAGCCAAAAACATGGAACCCGAAACAAGTTTGCGTCTTGCTCGAGATTTTGAAAGTATAGTTGCTATCAAAGAAGCTGGAAACAACCCAGATCAATATAAAACACTTCTAAAAAATAAACCAGAAGATTTTCTTGTTATTTCAGGTGATGATGATTTGGTGTGTGATGTTGTTTTACAAGGCGGTTCGGGAGTAATTTCCGTAATAGGACAGGCACTACCTGAGTTATTTTCAACAATGATTCACAAAGGATTGGAAGGCGATCGATTGACTTCAAAAGCTTTAGAGAAAAAAGCGCTGCCACTTATAAATCTTATTTTTGAAGAAAATAATCCAGCAGGGATAAAAGCAGTTTTACAACAGCTTGGTTTGTGTAGCGATACTGTTCGATTACCTTTGGTAACGGCAACAGATCTTTTAAAATCTAAAATAAAAGAGGCGTTGGCTCAATTATAAAAATAAAAAAATCTCTTTGTACAGATAATAAATGTTTTTATTATCCGTTAAAAAAATGTATTTTTGCAACCCATTTTTGAAATATGAAAAAAATAGTATCATTGATTCTTATTCTTGTTTTTTTTGCGTCATGCAGCGAATTTCAGCGTGTGCTGAAAGATGAAGACATTGCAAGAAAATACAAATTGGGCACAGAATTATATGAGGCCGGTAAATATGAAAAAGCCAATCGCCTGTTTTTGCAAATTGTTCCTAAATACAGAGGAAAACCTCAAGCAGAAAAGTTAATGTACATGCATTCAAAAGCATTTTACGAAACTAAAGATTACATGTCTGCGAACTACCGCATGGAGCGTTTTGTTGAGGCTTACCCAAAAAGTGAACGCTTGGCTGAAATCGCATTTCTTGCAGCAAAAAGCTATTATCAAATTTCTCCGCCATACTCCAAAGATCAAACGGAAACTATAGATGCTGTTGAAAAACTTCAGGAATTTATCAATCGTTATCCAGATTCTGAATACTTTAGTGAAGCCAATACATTGGTTCAAGAATTGGATGCAAAAATTGAAAAGAAAGCCTATGAAATTGCGTTGCAATATCATACCACTGGTCCATTTCACAGAGATTACAACTCAGCCATTACAGCATTTGATAATTTTTTAGAAAAATTTCCTGGCACCAAATATAAAGAAGACGTTTTATTTTACAAATTTGATTCTGCATATCAGTTAGCAGTTAATAGTGTGTCTTGGAAGCAAAATGAACGTACAGAAAAAGCATTTTCATTTTATAAAAATTTAAAACGCTTTTTTCCAAAAACAAAATACTTAGAACAGACGGAGTCAATGCACGAAGAATTGCAAGACATCAAAAACAATTTAACACCAAAAAGTTAATACAAATGGATTTAAAAAAAGTAAAAGCACCTTCAACTTCAGTGACCTACAATCGCAATGAGATTGATGCACCAACTGAAAATATTTATGAAGCTATTTCTGTAATATCAAGACGTGCTGAGCAAATCAATACTGATATTCGTAAAGAATTGATTGACAAACTTGAAGAATTTGCAACATACAATGATAGCTTAGAAGAAGTATTTGAAAACAAAGAACAAATAGAAGTTTCTAAGTTTTATGAGCGTTTGCCAAAGCCACATGCACTAGCCGTTCAAGAATGGTTAGAAGGTAAAATTCACCACAGAAAAACCTCTGACGAGACCCAAGACTAAGTTTATGTCTATTCTACGTGGCAAACATATACTTCTTGGCATCAGTGCTGGTATAGCTGCGTATAAAACTGCTTTTCTTGTTCGTTTGTTTGTAAAAGCAGGTGCAGAAGTTCGTGTTATTATGACACCTTCTGCAAAAGAATTTATAACCCCGCTTACACTCTCAACACTTTCAAATCACCCTGTTCTAACTGATTTTACAGATGAAGAAGATGATAATGCGGTTTGGAATAACCATGTTGAACTTGGCCTTTGGGCCGATTTGTTTGTGATAGCACCAGCTACGGCCAATACACTATCCAAAATGGCTTCTGGGAACAGCGATAATTTTCTAATTGCAACATATCTTTCAGCAAAATGTCCTGTGTATTTTGCGCCGGCAATGGACTTGGATATGTACAAACATCCAACCACACAAAAATCACTAGAAACACTTCATTCTCACGGAAATATATTAATTCCATCAACTTTTGGAGAATTGGCTAGTGGACTTGTAGGCATGGGGCGGATGGCAGAGCCAGAATCAATTGTTGAAACCATTGAACAACACCTACTAAAGGGACTTCCATTGCATGGAAAAAAAATACTTGTTACAGCAGGCCCAACATATGAAGCTATTGATCCAGTACGCTATATTGGCAATCATTCTTCGGGCCGAATGGGCTTCGAAATTGCAAACACTGCTGCTCAGTTAGGTGCTGAGGTCATTCTAATTACTGGTCCAACACACTACAAAGCACATTACGACTCAATACAGACCATTCCCATCACCAGCGCAAGAGATATGTACGATGTAGCTCATCAAAATTTTGATGCTGTTGATGTTGCTATTTTATCTGCGGCAGTTGCAGATTATAGACCTAAATTTCCTGCACTTTCCAAAATTAAAAAGAAAGCAGCATCGCTAACTTTAGAGCTTGAAAAGACAGAAGATATTTTGGCTTCTTTAGGAGAAAAAAAGAAAAAACAAATCCTTGTAGGGTTTGCATTAGAAACCGAAAACGAAGTTGCAAATGCAATAAAAAAGCTGAAAGCTAAAAATTTAGATTTAATTGTGCTAAATTCGTTGAATGATGATGGAGCAGGTTTTGGTGGATCCACAAACAAAATTTTAATTATTGATAAAGATTTAAATCAAAAAAATTACCCCCTAAAATCAAAGTCTGAAGTCGCTTCAGATATAATAAATGAACTTATAAATCGAATTGATGCGTAAATTTTTAACTTATTTTATACTCTTTTTTTCGAGTTTTGTTTTTGCACAAGAGCTCAATTGCAATGTAGTTGTCATAGCCCAACAAACGGGAAATGAAAATGTCCAGGTGTTCAAAACCCTAGAAAAGCAACTTAAAGAATTTGTAAATAATACACGTTGGACCAAAAGGCCTTATGAGCTTCAAGAGCGTATTGATTGCAGTATGATCATCAATATACGGAACTACGATTCTGATACGTTTCAGGCCAGTATTCAAGTGCAGTCCGCTCGTCCCATTTACAATTCTACTTATACAAGTACTGTATATAATTTTAATGATAAAGATTTTAATTTTAAATATCTAGAATATCAAAATTTAAACTTTAGTCCAACACAATTTGAATCCAATTTAATCTCTGTAATTGCTTTTCATGTTTATATGATTTTGGGTGTAGATGCCGATACTTTTGAACTTTATGGAGGCGATCAATATTACGAACAAGCAAGAGATATTGCCAATTATTCACAACAAGGAAATGTACAAGGATGGGCACCACCAAAAGGAGGAGACCAAACAAGAAGAGTATTGATTGACAATGTTTTATCCAAAACATATAAAGAATACAGAACAACTTTGTATAATTATCATCGCTTGGGATTGGACGTGATGTCTACTGATACAAAAGAAGGAAAGGCAACAATTACATTAGCATTATTAGATTTTGATACGCTACACAAAAGACGTCCAAATTCTTTTTTGGTACGTACTTTTTTTGATGCAAAATCTGATGAAATATCAGATATATTTTCTGCTGGACCAAGCGTAAAAATTACAGAACTTGTTCCTGTTTTGAACAAAGTAGCACCGATGCACTCCAAAAAATGGAGTACAATTAAATTTTAAAATATAACGTGTTAGCTCAACTTTACATAAAGAATTATGCATTGATCGATGAGCTTGATGTGAATTTTGATGAAGGACTTACTATTATTACTGGTGAAACCGGCGCAGGAAAATCTATTCTGTTGGGTGGTTTAGCGCTGGTTTTAGGAAAAAGAGTAGATTTTTCAAACATTAAAGACAGTGACAAAAAAAGCATTATTGAATGTACTTTCAATATAGAAGCTTATCACTTACAGTCTTTTTTTGATACTCACAACTTAGAATATGAACAATATACTATCATAAGACGAGAGGTTTTACCGTCAGGAAAATCAAGAGCATTTGTAAATGATTCTCCAGTAACGCTTAGTGTTTTAGACGCGCTTGGTCAACAGCTTATTGACATTCATTCGCAGCACGAAACACTTTCATTAACAGATGATGCATTTCAGTTTCAAATTATTGACGCCTTAGCACAAACACATGATTTGCTTAAAGCTTACAAAAGTACCCTGGCAGATTATAAAAAAAATCAAAAAGAACTGGAGTTACTTCAAAATCAACAGCAACAATCGAAAAAAGACCACGACTACAATAGTTTTTTACGGCAAGAAATTGAAGAAGCCCAAGTTTTAAATCTAGATTTGAAGGTCTTGGAATCGCAATATGAAACCCTAAATAACGGAGATTATATTCAAAGCGAATTACAGTTTGCACAAGAGGTTTTAAGCCATGAAGACGTTGGTGTTTCTACTCAACTCAACGAATTAAAACAACGTTTCAATAAATTAAAAGATATTTCTAAGGAGTATACTTCTCTTTTCGAACGAATTTTAAGCACACAAATCGAACTTGATGATATATTTACTGAAATAGAGCACCATCAGAACACATTGGAAGCCAATCCTCAGCTTTTATTTGATACCGAAAATCAACTCAAAAAAGTCAATGACTTGTTGGGGAAGCACAATGTGCAGACCATTGAGGAATTAAAGGTTGTTTTTGAAGAATTATCAGAAAAAGTGGCTCATTTAACAAATCTTGATGCACAGTTAGAGTCTGTTAATAATTTGTTGAATGAAAACTTTAAAAAATTAAACAATATTTCTTCAACTCTTGGTGCAAAAAGAAAAGCTGTATTAACAAATTTGGAAGACGAATTGCATGTGCTTTTGACCGCCTTGGGTATGCCAAATGCAGTATTTAAAATTGAACTTCAATCCTCTACAGATTTTTTATTCAATGGTAAAGATGTTTTAAGTTTCTTATTGAAAGCCAACAAAGGCGGACAATTTTTACCTCTTAAAAAAGGGGCTTCTGGAGGAGAGTTGTCTCGGATAATGCTTGCTGTAAAGTTTATTTTATCCAAACATCAAAAATTGCCAACCATTATGTTTGATGAAATTGATACTGGTGTATCGGGTGAAATTTCAAATAAAATGGCTTCGATTATGCAAGAAATGAGCCAGTATATGCAGGTGTTTACCATTACACATTTGCCACAAATCGCCGCCAAAGGAACGCATCATTTTAAAGTATTTAAGGTTGATGATGATTCAAAAACAATAACACAATTAAAAAAATTGAATTCTGATGAGCGTTTAGAGGAAATTGCTCAAATGCTGAGTGGAAAAGAAATTTCAGAAACGGCAAAACAGCATGCGCAACAGTTGTTGAATTAGTAGTATATTTGCCAAAATTAAACTTGACAACCAACAAAAAATTAAACTATGTCAAATCAATTACTTAAAGGAAAAAGAGGAATTATTTTTGGAGCATTAGATCCAAATTCAATAGCATGGATTACAGCAGAGCGCGTCCATGAAGAGGGCGGAACTTTTGTCCTGACTAATGCGCCTATTGCAATGCGAATGGGGGCCATTGATGAATTGGCCAAAAAAACAGGCGCAAAAGTGATTCCTGCTGATGCCACTTCAATTGAAGATTTACAAAATTTAGTCGATCAATCCGTGGAGATTTTAGGTGGAAAATTAGATTTTGTATTGCATTCTATTGGGATGTCTGTAAACGTTCGTAAAGGTCGTGCCTATACCGACCAAAAATACGATTGGACACAAAAAGGAACAGATGTTTCAGCCATGTCTTTTCATAAAGTGATGCAAACGCTTTATAAATCTGATGCGATGAATGAGTGGGGGAGTATTGTGGCTTTATCCTACATGGCTGCACAACGTGTTTTTCCTGATTACAATGATATGGCGGATAACAAGGCCTATTTAGAAAGTATTGCAAGAAGTTTTGGGTATTTCTTTGGACGTGACAAAAATGTTCGTGTCAATACCATTTCGCAATCTCCAACCCCTACAACAGCAGGTAAAGGGGTTAAAGGATTTGACGGTTTTATTGCTTATGCAGAAAAAATGTCGCCACTTGGTAATGCCACAGCTTTAGACTGCGCTAATTATACCATTACCCTTTTTAGCGACTTAACAAAACGCGTTACACTGCAAAATCTTTACAACGATGGTGGTTTTAGTAATATGGGTGTTAGTGATGCTATTATGGAAAAATTTGTAGAAGAATAAGCAAAATCTTATTGATTTCACAACAATCCACACCAAATGGTGTGGATTTTTTTATTTAAAAAATTAATAAATTTTTTATTTTGTTTAACATTTAAGCGTAATATTTAAACATTTAGTCGATAAAAGTATATAATGTTTCATTTTTAGTTTTTATATACATAGATTTATTAAGAATAACCAAAAAACTAACTTTTATGAAAAAAATTACATTTATAATTTTATTAGCAATATTTAGCTTTACTTCAGCTTTTGCGCAATTTATTTTTCCAATAGATACTGGATCTTATCAATCAACTGGGGCTACCCCACAATTAGTGGCTGTTAATGATGCGGCTAATTCCGCTGCTGTACCTGCAGGTGTTTATGATTCATTTACTGTTACTTATGATTGGTCAGACCCAGGTGTCTCTGATCCATGGTCAAATGAAGAAGCACTCAATTTTACAACGACTTCAGGAACAACTTTAGTCGATCCACCCACAGCTGGTGGAGCATATTCTGCTGCCTCAACAACTTTAACTTTTACTGGCATTATTCCAGGAGGAAGTTATGATCCATCGGTTGATGGATTCTTAGAATTGGGTTTGTTTAGGTCTTATTCTGCGCCGGCAGATATTACGAACATCTTGGTTACCATCAATCTTGCATCAGAAGCTCCTGAATGTGCTTCAAATCCTGCTCCAGCAACTGGTAGTTTAGACCTTTCAGTTGGTTCAATTACGTTAACTTGGGATGCACCAGCATCAGGACCAACCCCTACAGCTTACAATCTTTATTATGGGTTAGAAGCAGACGGATCAGATTTAGCCTTGGTTGGAGAATATCCCTCAAACACTGCAGCCGTTACAGTGAACGGATTCGACACCACTATATATTGGCAAGTACTTCCGCTTAACGGATTTTCTGAAGCTACTGGATGTGATTTATGGAACTTTACAACTGCTTCACCCCCAACCGGAAGTACATGTACTGATCCAATTGTAGTATCATCATTGCCATATAATGAAACAGGAGGTACAACAAACGGTTTTGGGGATGATTACTCACTTTCACCAGGTACATCATGTGGTACAACAGGTGATTACTTAAATGGAGATGATATTGTGTATTCTTACACAGCTTCTTCTGACGGATCGATAAATTTTTCACTTACTAACATCACAGACACCTATACTGGACTATTTGTTTATGCAGATTGTGCAGATATTGGAACAACTTGTCTTGCTGGAGATTACAATGGAGATTCTACAGCTGATTTATCTGTAGAAGATTTTAGTGTAACTACCGGTACAACATACTATATGGTTATTTCTACCTGGTCGACTCCACAAACAACAACATATGATTTAACAATAACTGAAAATACATGTACCAATGCTACTGTCGATTTTAGTGTGTTAAATGATTGTGATGTGTCTGGAGGCTTTAATATTGAAGTTAATATAACTGATATGGGTACGGCGATGACGCTTAACGTTACTGACAATCAAGGTAGCATCTCACAAGTTGCTTCAATGACTGGTGTTTTAACTTTTGGTCCTTACACAAATGGTAATGATGTGGTAATTACTGTTACAGATGCTGATGACGCGAGTTGTGTTGTATCATCTGATATACTAACACAAGTTGCATGTCCACCTTCAAATGACTCTTGCGATACTGCAACAGTTTTGGATGCTTTGCCTTTTACTTCCAACGGCGATGCTACTGCAGCGACCAACAATAGTGGCTTCATTGATGATGTTTGTGAAGACTCATGGGGTTACAATGGAATGAACGATGGGGTTTGGTACACTTTTACACCAACAGTTTCTGGAACAATAGATTTAGAGCTCGATTCAACTGGGTGGGATCCTGAAATAGCAGTATATACTGGTTCTTGTGGGGTCTTTACTTGTGTAGATAGGGCTGATGCTGTTTCGACCTCTGAACAAGAGTCTTTATCAATTGCAGTAGTTGCAGGGACACAGTATTTTGTTAATCTTGGATATTGGAGCGGTTCTTCAGACGGTTCAGAAGGAGTTTATGAGTTCAGAGCAACAAGTACAGATGCGTCTCTAGGTATTGAAGAAGTAAGTAGGTCACAATTTACATACTTCCCGAACCCTGTGAATGATGTATTGACCATCAAGGCGCAAAAAACGGTTGAAGATATTACGGTCTTCAATATGCTTGGGC
>CBFIIL010000033.1:0-18456 GCA_965662485.1 Flavobacteriaceae bacterium
TTAGGAAAAATTAAATACTATGAAGAAATTGATATTATTATTATTTGTTTTAACAATATCTCAATTCAATGCACAAAACTTTACTTTAAAAGAAAAGTTATTGTTTAGTAAGCAAGCTAAAATTAATAGTGGATCTAGATCATATATGGGGGGTAAATCTAGAGTAATATACTATGTCCCAAAACAGAACGATAACGTAGAATCGATTATAATTAGCTATTCAACTTCAAACGCTTCAAGTCCAATAAACTTGAATACTGCAGTTGAAGCAAGTAAATTAATTGCTAGCTATTATTCAGGTGGGGTTTCTTCTGTTGCTTTGTCTTTGATTCCTCAAAGAATAAAAAATGAGTTAAAAATTCCTGTAGGTGTTGCACCTGTAGATATATATTTGATGCCCAATGAAAATATTAATTTAAGGAAATTTAGAGAAAAAGTTACGTTTAGTTTTTATAAGATTGGTACAACTGAAAATTCAAAAAATGGAAAAATCATTGTTCCTGATTATTTAGCTAAGGAGGGGTTTTGTATTGGGGTCATTAATCCATCATCGTATAATGCGGTTAATTTAAGTATTGAAGCTTTGGGGTTGTACAAAGAAAAGGTTGAATTTAACGAAGATGAAATAGTTGAAAAATTAAAAAATTTGAAAAAATACCTTGATATGGGTATTATCAGCGAAGACGAATATAATAGTAAAGCTAATCCATTAAAACAACAATTAATTGATAAGCTATAAATGAAAAAACTACTCTTACTCTCCGCTTTATTCATCTTCGCTTGTAGTAGTGAGGATAATTCAGAAGAAAATCCATTACCAACTTATACAATTGAGGGTAAATGGATATGGTCACCAAGTGAAAATAGATCTGATACTAATACAATGTATGAGTTCGTTGATGGATTAAGATACACTTACTATTGTTTAGATTGTCCTGGCGATGATGATTATTGGAATTCATTAGATGAATCAGACAGAATTCCAGGAGCCAATCCTTACACATTTGAAAATGATACATTAAGAGTTGATTTACATTTTGGGAATGAATTAGTGACACAGATTGCATTTGAATGTGATGGTGGTAAACTTTTTATGGACGGAGTATTTAGTTCCCTTTGGAGATTAAGCTCTGACTGTAACTAAACCATAGGCATATCTTATACCTTCAATTCTACTTTTTCTAATCCTCTTAAATAGAGAAAACTTAAATTTTTTAAATTTGAAATATAACACAATTCAATTATGAAAAAACTACTATTAATCTTAACTTTTTTTGTTCTTTGTTGTGGCGACGATCAAAATTGTTTTACCATAATACAAAAAACAATTACAAATGGGGAGTTTGTATTGGTAGGCGATTTTGACACTTCAAATAATGACGATGATGGGTTGCCAAACGGCTATGCTGATGTTAATTTGGAAGTGAGTCAGGAGGTTTATGACTCATATAATGTTGGTGATGAATATTGTTATAAATAATATTTGAAGATGAAAATTTTTAGATCTTTCCGCCAAGATTCAAGTAATAATTTTAGTTATTTAAAATATGCAGTTGGCGAGATATTTCTTGTAGCTGTTGGGATTTTAATTGCATTGCAAGTCAATAATTTAAATCAATCTCGTATTGAGGAAAAAGCAATGAATGATTATTTCCAGAAAATAATAACCAATATTCAAGAGGACATCAAAGAATCCAACAGATTATTAAAGTTTAGACAACAGCACATACTTAGTTGTAATGAGGTTTCTAGAGCATTGATTGAAAATGATTTTTCTGACCAATTAAAAATTCAAAAAGCAATTTTTGAAATGATTATTGAAGTTCAATTAAATTATAATAAAGACGCTTTTGAGTCGCTAAAAAGTTCGGGCTTTTTGAGATATTTAGACAACAAAGCGCTAGAAGAATTATTGTATGATTACTACAATCAAATTAATCAAATTGAAATGTTTGAAATTGATCAAAGGGATTGGGCCAATGCACTTGAACTGGAATTAGATAAGAACGGCTTTTTCTATATCTATACAGAACTAGATGAAATTGTTCATACAGACTTATTTACTTTAATGGGTAATTATAACAAGGATTTAAAAAACCATCCAGGACATAAAATCATAATGCGACTTCTTTTTCGCGGAGGCACAAATAATTCATTCTTGACAGGGTTTTATGAAAATCATATCCAAACGGGTCAGCAATTAATTGAAATTCTTGAACAAGAACTTTAATAAAAAACTCCTCCCGTTTTTCTATTTTTTATACTAACGTTCAAAGTAATTAATACAATATTCTTCATCAAAAAGGGGATAATTTAGAGGTTTTACCAATTGCATATACGCCTTAAGTTTTGTCTTTTTTTGCTTAGAGTTATGATAGTCCAAAACACTTATAAATATATCAATAAAGTCTCTGTGACTGTTTCTAAACAACGTATTTTCCTTTAAATTAACAAGTTCTTTATTAATGGTTTTGCCAGAATCTACTTTCAAAATAGCATCTCTAAGTTCAAACAGGCTGTAATGGTATTCTTGATAATAGGGTTTAGAAATTTTGTAGTGCGCAGTTGATTGTACAATAAACTTCATGAGGTCAATTTCCCCAGCCAATATACAAGAAAACAAAAACTCATAGAGGTAGTCAATTTTATTCTTTCTATTAGCAATTTTACTAAGATACTTTTGTGTGTGTTTTACCTTTTCTGGGTTGTTCTGAATTAAAACATCAATACTCATTAGCCGTCCATATAAAATAGGATGAATATTCATTATGGTTAAAGTCGTTTTTACAGGCTTTACGTTTTTATTATTCAAATACTTTCGCAATTCTAGGAGACAGCTGCTAAAAAGTAGGTGTTCTCTATTGGATGTAGTTTTATTTAATTTTTCGGTGTATTTCCCATAATTTCCATTAAGGCCGGAAATATCAATAAATGCGCTATAAATGGTTGACGAAAAAAACTTTGTTTCTTGAAGTTGACTAATATTAGTTTTCATTTGCTTTAACATTGGGCCAACACAATTTCCAAAACATAAAAGTTCAGAATAACTAAATCGTCGAGGGTCTAAAAGGGGAGAATTAAACACATTTTTTAGAGCATCTAAATTGTTCGTAACTATAAGTCCGCCTGTAATGGTGATTAATAACTCTATATATTCTTCAGGTTTTTGAAATTCTTTTTCTATTAATTTTAATGATTGTTTTGGTTCAACAACAATGTTATTAAATATTTTTTGATTAATATCCCAATTCTTTTTTTGAGGATATGCTGCACAAAATTCAATAAAATTTTTATATCCTACATATTTTGAAAGTGTGTCGAGAGTGTTTTTGGATGGGATTGTCGCCCTTACAATACCATAAAATCGCCTTAAAGTATTGTAACTCAGGTCAATATTGGTTTCAATAAGAATAAGTCTTGATAATCTAACACAGTCGCCTCGATTTCGAATATAAAAACCACATTTTTTGGAAACTTTATTTTTTAGTTGATATAGCATTTGGTTCTTTTAAGTAGACTTAGTATTTATCAAATTTAGCATAAAAAATAAAGTATCAGCAAATCTATTTTAAGTTTTTACACCGATTTTAAATTTCAAATAAATTAAATAACCCAAAGAATTAGGGTTTAGCTTAAATTTTCATCTGATAAGGAACAAGAGGGTTTATAATTTTAAACCATAGTGGCGGGATAAAACTCAGCAAAAGAGAAGCTGGATATCCCAAAGGTAATGTTGGACTTTCTTTGTAACTATTTAAAATTTGATATTTTTTTGAGGCTTTATAATGATGGTCGCTATGTCTTGTGAGCTCATATAAAACAATACGTCCAATATTAAAATTTGAATTCCAAGAGTGATGAGGTTGAACACGCTCGTAACGTCCAGAGGGAGTTTTAAAACGTTTCAAACCATAGTGCTCGATGTAATTGATACTTTCCAAGAACAGAAATGACACAACACCAACAGCAATCGCAAATATGAGCACTTCCAATGACAAGAAATAATATACTGTAAGCAGGTACAAAGGTTGAATAAAATGGTACCAAAGCATATCATTTTTACTAGAAAAAAAAGAGGAATTATTTACTTTTAAAAGATGTATTTGGCGTTTCCAAGCATCTACATATTGTTTTGATACAGACGTTATCCAAAATGAATATACCGTTTGATTATATTTTGCTGTAGCCCCATCTTCTGGTGTAGCAACATGTAAATGATGGCCAAAATTGTGTTCTATATAAAAATGCATATACAAGCATGGCATATACAACAATTTACTCAAAAAGCGTTCAAAATAGGGTTTTCTGTGACCGAGCTCATGTGCTACATTAATTGCATTGGTAGCCAATAAAATTCCAGCTGAAAGCCCCATTCCAATTAATTCGTATATGGCATAATCATTTGTTTGAATTTTTGAGAATGCTAAAAATAAAAGACCAAAAACAATAGGAACATTTAAATATAACATCAAATCAAAAATCCATTTGTTTTTTTTATTCAATGCCTCGTCTTTAGATAAGTTTTCAGAACCTTGACCAGTTAAAATATCCAAAAAAGGCAATACAACAAAAGCATAAATTACTGCAGTGTAGGTGCCAATTCCAAAAGAAACAAAAGATATATAGGCCGAAATAGGGACAGTATATGCAAACAAATATTTTAAATCTTTCATAATATAATTACATTTTAGATTCAATATACAAATATTTCAATCTACAAAATTTACTATATTTGAGTTGTTAACTAATTAATAATGAACAAATTACTAATTATTTTTTTGTTTTTACTTTTTGCTTGTAGCAAAAATGAAACCACCACCATACCCCCTGCTGTTGTTTACAGCGAATTTTGCACCTCAGATGCACGTTTTACAGACGTTGAATTTTTCAATGAAAATCAAATAGATTCTGAAAAAGATATACTCTATGCCACAGCAGAAAATTGGTTTGGTATTATGCAAGACTTAGAACTTGATATTTACCAACCCAATCAAAACATAGATCCTATGGAAAAAAGACCATTAGTTGTTTTAATTCATGGGGGTGGTTTTATAGGCGGGAACAAACTTTTTTTAGAGGACCTTTGTCTTGAATTTTCAAAAAGAGGATTTGTTTGTGCTTCTATTGAATATAGACTTGGTCGTTTTGAATTACCCGAAAGCACACAAAAAGCAATATATAGAGCTCAACAAGATGCCAACGCAGCTTTACGTTTTTTAGCCAATAAAGCAGAGGAATATAAAATTGACACAGCGCATGTTTTTGTTGGCGGACAAAGCGCTGGAGCCGTTACCGCTTTGTATGTAAATTATGCTAGCGAAGATGAATGGGGATTTATTAACCCAACTTTAGAATCTGAACTTGGGCCATTGCACCAAAATGGGAATAATTACACTGAAAATGTTACAATTCTTGGACTTTTTAATAATTGGGGGAGTGTACCAAATTTGATTTTTAGTGCAGACGAAATGATCCCTACAATTGCCTTTCACGGTGCGTTGGATAATGTTGTTCCAATTGATACTTACAATCAACTTGGATTTAGTTTATTAGGGTCAAGAAGCATTCACAATGCTATGCAATCAGCAGGGGGTTGTAGTGATTTAACTGTTGAGCCGCAAGGTGGACATGGTATATACACAAACACTGAAGGTCTTAAGTTTAGAGCAAGTCGTGCCAGTTGTTTTTTTAAAAGTGTTATGTGTAACCAATGCCAATCCGTTTATTTTGAGCACCAAGAGCCCCCAATGTGTTCTATGTAAAAATAACACCCACTTATTAAATAACTCATATACCAACAAATATTTTTTTAAATAAACAATATTAATTTTTTTTTGCACGTATTAATTTTTACTTTTGTTTAGCAACCAATTTAAAATTATTATGAAAAAATCGATTATTATATTGTTGGCACTTTTCTTATATACATGCCAAAAGCCCTTCGCAAAACTTACCACAAATGATGAAAAATCTGAAGCCATCAAAACTTTATTTGAAAAAGTTGGAGAGGAAAACATTGATTACTTAAAAGAAGTTTTCTCTGACAGTATGCAGTTTGTAGATCCAATGGGGAATAAATTGGATAAAACAGGCTTTATTGCGGCAGTGCAAAATCTTTATGATTTATTTGATGACATTTCTGTAGAGGAAATGAACGGAGACGCTCTTGGATCTGAAGTAGAAACGGTAACCTACAGTAATGGTGTAGTATGGACTAACATTTGGAATACATTTTCTGCCAAAGGGAAGTATACGGGTCAAAAAGTAACTTTTCCATTTCACTTATCATATCAATGGGAAGACGATAAAATTATCAAAGAAGTACAGTTTTTTGACACCTCAGTATTTGCAAAAGAAATGAATGCCAAAGCTGCAGCAAACAACACTTCACCAAAGGTGGTAATTACTATTGATATGGCTGTAAATTCAGGGTATTCAAAAGAGGATGTAAAAGAATTTACAAAAAAGCTAAATCAATTTATAAGAGACAACGAACCCAACACATACGATTATGGTTATTTTATTTCCGAAGATGGGAAAAGAGTAACGCTTATTGAGAAATTTAGAACCTCAGAAGATTTTATATTCCATGCCGATAAATTTGAAAATGGGCCTAATATTGAAACATTTATGAAAATGTTCTCATTTAAGTCACTTATTGTTGGAGGAAATGTTACTGAAGCATTAAAAGAACGTATTAAGGCCTATCCTGCAGAATACAGAGGAAATGTAGGCGGCTGGATTAATTAAAAACCAAAAAAACATGAGTAATTCAGAAAGAGATATCATAAAAGTAAGAGTCCATGATGGAATTGTTGGAATTTTATATATAGCATCAATAATTTTAGCAAGTCAGTTTGGATTGAACTGGATTTATGTTGCCGTTGGCGTTGCTGTTTTGCAAATTCTAAGTCCATTTACAAAATTCTGTCCTGTGTATACGATTTTAAATAAAATTATGCCAGACACTACCCCAATACAAAACGGGAAATAAATAATTATTATTAAAATAAAAAATTAAAAATGAAAAAATTACAATTATTATTAGGACTACTTTTAATGACAACGGTTTCACTAAATGCCCAAGGTGAAGACCGTTTTGTCTATGAGCTACATTTTGAAGTAGCTCAAACAGCATCTGTTTTAGATGCTGAAAAGATGTTTTTTGTCTTTTATGACGGATTTAAACAAAGTGAAAAGTGCACAAGTGTTCGCGCATTACAACATCATACTGGCGCTGGATTCCAATATAAAATTTTAGCTTACGCTAATAGTTGGGATGATCTAGATGACATGACTGTTGAAGCGCAAACTTATTTCGCATCTAAATATCCAGAAATGATGACTTCGGCATGGCCTATGGTTCATACAGGTGATGCTGTTTATGCTGTTAGAACATCTTTTGAGCAAGGATTTGTATCACAATAACCAAAGAACTAATAATTTAATAAAAAAAAATGAAAAATTTAACTACACTATTTTGCCTCTTTATTGGGGTTTCACTTTTTGCACAAGTTGCAAATATTACTTACGTAACCGTTCCTAGAGAAGAAGCAGATCAATTTTTGAAACTTCACGAAAAATTTTCAAATCTTTCTATTTCAGACGAAAGAACACTTCAAGGTGGTGGAGTATTTGCACATGCTTTTGCAGGAGATTATAGCTTTGCTCTTTACGATTTTTATGCCTCTGCAGAAGATTTAGTAAAGGATTCAGATTATGCCAACAAGGCACTACAAGCCAATATAGAAGCAATGAATCTTGACGAAGAAGGTCAGAAACAAATGACTTCTGACTATAGAACATATACAAGGATGTATGCCGATAACCATTCCGACCAAGTACGTATTAGCGAAGGTCTTGAAGATTTAGTTTATGAGTCAGAAGCATTAGATTGGTCTACAAAAAAAGTTGTTGTTGTAAGTAAATACGAAGTAAAATGGGGGCAAAACAGAGACTTCTTTGAGGGTATTGTAAATGGAAGTTTAAAAAATCTAAAAGAAAGCGGTCATGCTGTAGCACATTATGCAAGCCGTCACCTTTATGGATCTGGCGCAGATTGGCATACCTATCAATTTTTTGAGACTTGGGCCGATTTTGCTGCTTTTGAACAGGCCAATATTAGTGTAGAAATGGATGAGGCTGGGAAAAAATTCTGGTCTGCTATCGAAGGACATGATGATGAAATATTAGTACTTATTGGAGGTCATGATCCAGAAACAAAGAAATTTGGACTGGCTAAATAGTAACATCTAATTTTAAAAAAAGCTTCAACATTGTTGAGGCTTTTTTTATTTTTGAGTAAAATTAAAATTCTATGAAATTGCTGAAAGAATTTAAAGACTTTGCAGTAAAAGGCAATATGTTGGATATGGCTATTGGAATCATTATTGGAGCGTCTTTCAATGCGATAGTCAATGTTTTGGTAAAGAATGTAATACTTCCACCTTTATCCTTACTTTCTGATGGAGTTAATTTTGGCGAGAAGAAAATTATCTTAAGAGAAGCAACCAGCGAGGCAACCCAAGTATCTATTGATTACGGTTTGCTTATTGAAACTGTAATAGATTTCTTAATTGTTGGGTTTACTATTTTTATAGTCGTAAAATTCATTAATAGGTTGAGAAATCAAGCGAATAATGTCAAAGATACCACGGTTCCAACACCTGCTGATATTGAGTTGTTATCAAAAATTAAGGACTTGCTAGAAGAACAAAATGAAGCACTAATTAAGAAAGAGAAGTCTTAGTATGCAGCCTGGAAACATATTTTCCAATCACATCAAACTCTAAATTAACAACAGTGCCTTCTTTAAAAGTGTGAAAATTTGTATGTTCATAAGTGTAAGGGATAATAGCAACACTAAAACCATTATCCTTTGAGTTGACAACAGTTAGACTCACCCCATTTACGGTAACAGACCCTTTCTCAATAGTGATATTTCCTAGCTTTGAGTTGTATTCGAATGTATAAATCCAACTCCCATTTTGAGCTTCAACATTTATACAAGTTCCCACTTGATCTACATGCCCTTGCACCATATGACCATCCAAACGATCTCCGAGTTTTAAACCACGCTCTAAGTTTACGCGATCTCCTAATTTTAAACTATTGAGGGTTGTTTTATCTAAGGTTTCTTTTATTGCAGTAACAGTATAACTGGACGGAGAAAGGTCTATAACTGTAAGGCATACGCCATTATGCGAAACACTTTGGTCAATTTTTAGCTCTGAAGCCAATTTACTATTTATGGTAAGGTGTAAGTTTGTGTTTTCTTGCTCTAATGCTTCAACTACCCCTAAATCTTCAATTATGCCTGTAAACATGCTTTTTATTCGTTAAATTTGTAATGTAAAATTACAAACATTAGACATCATTTTTGATGAGAAAAGAAAAAAAAATAAAAATTGGCATTTCAATAGGAGATTTGAATGGCATTGGTGGTGAGTTGATTGTTAGAACATTTTCAGACAATAGACTTTTAGAGTTTTGTACTCCAGTAGTGTTTGCGTCTACCAAAATAATGTCATTTTTAAAGAAACATTTTCAAAGTTCTATTTCTATTCATGGGATTAATGATGCTAGTCATGCTGTTGATGGGAAACTAAATGTTGTAAATGTTTGGAAACATGATGTAAATATTGACTTTGGCAAAGAAACCCTAGAGGCAGGGCAGCATGCTCTTGAATCTCTGAAAGCAGCAGTTGCAAGTATTAAAGCAAATGAAGTAGATGTGTTAGTGACAGCACCAATCAATAAGCATAATATTCAATCTGAAGACTTTAAATTTCCAGGGCATACTGATTTTTTAAATCAAGAACTAGAAGGCGATAGCTTGATGTTTATGGTTTCAAACACCCTAAGAGTGGGGCTTCTTACAGATCATGTGCCAGTTGGCGATGTTCCTCAACATCTAAACGAGACTCTAATTTTAAAAAAAATAAATCTCATTCATCACTCTCTAGAACAAGATTTTGCCCTAAGGGCTCCAAAAATTGCAGTGCTTGGTGTCAACCCTCATACCGGTGATAGCGGTGTAATTGGCTCAGAAGATGATACTATTTTACGTCCGGCATTAGAAAAAATAAAAGCTTCTGGAAAGCTCATCTATGGCCCCTATGCTGCTGACAGTTTTTTCGGATCAAACAATTACCAAAACTTTGACGCTATAGTAGCAACATATCATGATCAAGGTCTTATCCCCTTTAAAACGCTCACATTTGGCAATGGCGTAAATTATACAGCAGGGTTGTGTAAAGTAAGAACCTCACCAGACCATGGAACAGCATATGATATTGCGGGTAAAGGAATTGCCAATATTGACTCATTTAAAGAAGCGATTTTTGTAGGTATAGAAATTTATAGAAATAGAACTATGGATGCAGAACTCAAACAAAACCCTCTTCGGAAACAAGTTAAAACTCGAAAATAAAAACAGCCCTAGTTTATGTAATACCTAAAAAAATGTATATATTTGCACGCTCAAATATGCATAATAATGAAGCCATTAATAGCATTTGAAGTACAATTTGTAGGATTAAAGCTTGGCGAGCACATATTTGAGTATGATATTGATAATACGTTCTTTGAACATTTTGAATATGACGAGTTTAATGACGTCCAATTAAAAGTGACACTAACACTCCAAAAAAAAACAACTCTATTAGAGTTAGATTTTGAAGTTGAAGGAGATATCAATTTTAATTGCGACTTAACAAACGAACCATTCAATCAGCCTATTAGCTCTAAATTTAGTTTAATTGTAAAATTTGGCTCTGAATATAATGATGACAATGAAGAAATATTGATAATTCCGCATGGGGATTATAAAATAAATGTTGCACATCATATATACGAACTTATAGTGCTTTCTGTTCCACAAAAACGATTGCACCCAGGTATTGAAAATGGGACATTAAATTCTGAAATACTCAAAAAACTAGAAGACTTAAGCCCAAAAAGCTTAGAAAATAAAAGTTCTAACAACGATATTGATCCACGTTGGAATTCATTAAAAAAATTATTAACGGATAAATAATATAAAAAATGGCACATCCTAAAAGAAAAATCTCCAAAACTAGAAGAGATAAAAGGCGTACCCATTACAAAGCATCTACACCACAGATTGCTACTTGCCCAACGACAGGTGAAGCACACCTGTACCATAGAGCACACTGGCATGAAGGTAAGCTATATTATAGAGGACAAGTTCTAATCGATAATACAGCAGCAGAAGAAAATGTAGCCTAAACTACAGCCTTAAACATTAAAAAAAACGCTCAATGAGCGTTTTTTTTTAATTTAAAATTTACAATTTTTGCTCATTTTTGAACAAAAAACAGTATTTTTGGTGCGTTTTTTAATGTTTTTTGATGATTTTTAATCAAAACCAATGACTTTAATAAATTACATATGAGTAAAATCTCAGCAGCTATAACCGCTGTAGGCGCATACGTTCCAGAATTTGTTCTTACTAATGCCATGTTGGAAAAAATGGTAGAAACAAACGACGAGTGGATTACAACTAGAACGGGAATTAAAGAGCGAAGAATATTAAAAGCGGAGGGCAAAGGAACATCTTTTCTAGCCATTGAAGCTGCAAAAGATTTGATCCAAAAAACAAATTTAGACCCTACCACAATAGACCTAGTTCTTGTAGCTACTGCAACTCCAGACATGAAAGCCGCTTCTACAGCATCATTTACGGCAACTCAAATTGGTGCTACTAACGCATTTTCTTACGATATGGACGCTGCTTGCTCAAGCTTTCTTTTTGGAATGTCTGCAGCAGCAAGTTATATAGAATCAGGGCGTTACAAAAAAATACTTCTAATAGGTGCAGATAAAATGTCTTCGATTATCAATTACAAAGATCGTGCAACATGTATCATATTTGGTGATGGCGCTGGAGCTGTTTTGTTTGAACCAAACAATGAGAATCTTGGATTACAAGACGAATATTTACGGACTGATGGTTCTGGTAGAGAATTCTTACAAGCAACATACGGTGGGTCATCTCATTCAATTACACATGAGGCTTTAGATAATGGCGGCCATTATGCGTTTCAAGAAGGAAGAACAGTTTTTAAAAATGCTGTATCCAATATGGCAGATGCTGCTGTAAAAATATTAGAACGAAATAATCTAACTAAAAACGATGTTCAATGGCTTGCTGCACATCAGGCCAATAAAAGAATCATAGACGCCACAGCACAAAGAATGAACTTGGAGGACAACAAGGTTATGATGAATATTGAAAAATATGGTAACACAACCTCTGCAACACTCCCACTACTCATCAACGATTATGAAGATCAACTCAAAAAAGGGGATAATGTTATTTTTGCCGCTTTTGGAGGAGGATTCAGTTGGGGAGCAATACATCTAAAATGGGCATATACTAAAAATAAAACTAACTTAAACTAAATACATTAATTATGGATTTAAAAGAAATTCAAAATTTAATTAAATTTGTAGCCAAATCTGGCGCAAGTGAAGTAAAACTTGAAATGGATGATGTAAAAATCACTATTCGCACAGGAAACGAAAGCGATAAACAACAAGTACAACAAGTAACAGTTCCTGTACAAATGCCATCAGCACCAGTAGTACAGGCTCCACCAGCTGCAGCAGCAGCACCTGCACCGCAAAAAGCTGAAGCGCCATCAGAAGATTCAAAATACATAACCGTAAAATCTCCTATTATTGGAACATTCTACAGAAGACCTTCACCAGACAAGCCAATCTTTGCTGAAGTTGGTCACAACATTGCCGAAGGTGATGTTTTATGTATTATTGAAGCCATGAAACTTTTTAACGAAATAGAGTCTGAAGTTTCAGGGAAAATTGTAAAAATCCTTGTCGATGATGCTTCACCAGTAGAATTTGATCAACCTTTATTTTTGGTTGACCCTTCTTAAAGTAAATTCTTGAAGCATATAATAATTGCTTTAGAAAAAGAAATTAACATTTTAAAATAACAATGATGTTTAAAAAAATATTAGTTGCTAACAGAGGGGAAATTGCTTTGAGAGTCATTAGAACTTGTAAAGAAATGGGCATTCAAACCGTTGCAGTTTATTCTACAGCTGATGCCGAAAGTCTACATGTAAAATTTGCTGACGAGGCCGTATGTATTGGTCCAGCCCTAAGTAGTGAATCTTACTTGAAAGTTGCCAATATTATTGCAGCAGCAGAAATTACAAATGCAGATGCTATTCATCCAGGCTATGGGTTTTTATCTGAAAATGCACGCTTCTCCAAAATTTGCGAAGAACATGGTATAAAATTTATTGGCGCTTCTCCAGAAATGATTGATCGCATGGGTGACAAAGCCAATGCAAAAGCAACCATGAAAGCTGCAGGTGTACCCTGCGTCCCTGGAAGTGATGGCGTATTACAAACTTTTGAAGAATGTAAAAAAACGGCCAAAAAAACCGGTTACCCTGTTATGCTTAAAGCATCTGCTGGAGGAGGTGGAAAAGGAATGCGTGCCGTTTGGAAAGAAGAAAATTTGAAGGACGCATGGGATTCTGCGAGGCAAGAATCTAAAGCTGCATTTGGCAATGACGATATGTATATGGAAAAGCTCATTGAAGAGCCAAGACATATTGAAATTCAAATTGTTGGTGATTCAAATGGTAAAGCATGTCATTTGTCCGAAAGAGATTGTTCTGTTCAAAGACGTCATCAAAAACTTACTGAAGAAGTTCCTTCTCCATTTATGACGGATGCTTTACGTAAAAAAATGGGTGAGGCCGCAGTAAAAGCAGCAGAGTTCATCAAATATGAAGGCGCTGGAACTGTAGAGTTTTTGGTAGATAAACATCGAAATTTTTATTTCATGGAAATGAATACAAGAATTCAAGTTGAGCACCCAATAACAGAACAAGTTATTGATTTTGATCTTATTAGAGAGCAAATTTTAGTCGCTTCTGGTGTTGCAATTTCCGGAAAAAACTATTTTCCAAACTTACATTCTATTGAGTGTAGAATAAATGCTGAAGATCCATTTAATGATTTTAGACCATCACCTGGAAAAATTACAACTCTACATTCACCTGGCGGGCATGGTGTTCGCTTAGATACGCATGTTTATGCAGGATATGTAATTCCACCAAATTATGATTCTATGATTGCCAAACTCATCACAACCGCCCAAACTCGTGAAGAGGCCATTAATAAAATGAAAAGAGCACTTGATGAATTTGTTATTGAAGGCATAAAAACAACAATTCCTTTCCATAGACAACTCATGGAACACCCAGATTATGTGGCAGGAAATTATACCACAAAATTCATGGAAGATTTTGTAATAGAAACATCAAATTAAATTATAATATAAACTCCGAAATATTTTTCGGAGTTTTTTTTGAAAAACCATTAACTTTAGGCGATGAATTTATCCTATTGGGAACAAAAAGAATGGTTACAAAATATTGATTTTACCATTGTTGGTAGTGGTATTGTTGGGCTCAGTTCGGCTGTATTTCTCAAACAACGTTTTCCAAAGGCCAAAATTTTAGTTTTAGAGAAAGGATTTCTTCCACAAGGTGCAAGCACCAAAAATGCAGGGTTTGCTTGCTTTGGGAGTTTAAGTGAAATTTTGGAGGATTTAAAATCTCATTCTGTAGATGAGGTTTTATCACTACTGAAGAGTAGAGTAGATGGATTACAACTATTGCGTCAAATCCTTGGCGATGAGGCACTGGGTTATAAGCCCTATGGCGGATATGAATTGTTCTTAGAAAAAAATCGAAAATTGTTCAATACTTGTATTGAAAAAGTTCAAGATGTCAATGCGATGCTATCGCCTATTTTTGAAAACGATGTTTTCTCACTAGATTCAAATAAGTTTCATTTTGAAGGGACTCAACCTCAATATATTTTTAATCAATTTGAAGCTCAAATAGATACAGGAAAAATGATGCATGCGTTAATCCAAAAAACTCAAAACCTTGGTATCACTATTTTGAATTCAACTACTGTTGATTCGTTTGCAGAAAATCCAAATTCAGTTTTGGTAAAAACGAATCATTTTGAATTTATTTCCTCAAAATTAATCGTAACAACAAACGGATTTACAAATCAATTAATTCCCCAAAACCTTAAACCCGCTCGTGCACAAGTGCTTATTACAAAACCAATCCAAGATTTACACATAAAAGGGACATTTCACATGGACTGTGGTTATTATTATTTTAGAAATATAGATAATAGAATTCTTTTGGGCGGTGGGAGGAATTTAGATTTTGCCAATGAAACGACTACAGAAATGGAAACGACTTCAAAAATTCAAAATCAATTAGAACATCTTCTTCGTACTGTAATTTTACCTAATAAAAATATTGAAATTGACCAAAGATGGACAGGGATTATGGGGGTTGGACCACAAAAAACACCTATTATAAAACAATATTCAAATCATGTATTTTTGGGTGTTCGCATGGGAGGTATGGGTGTAGCACTTGGTGCAAGTGTTGGCAAAAAAATTGTAGATTTAATGGCATAAAAAAACCACCTTTCAAAAGGTGGTTATTTGACTTTTTTAAATATTAGTTGACTTCAAAAGTGATTTTTAAATTTACACGAAATTCATCAACATCATCGCCACTAACTGTTGCACTTTGATCCTGTACATATACAGATCGGATGTTTTTTACAGTTTTTGAGGCATGTTTAACGGCTTTTCGAGTGGCGTCTTCCCAACTTTTGTTGGAATTAGACAGCACTTCAATAACTTTTAGTACTCCCATGGTATTTTAGATTTTAGGGTTAATAAATAATTTAGGTTTAAATATATAAAAATATTTAAAACTATCCATTAACGGCTTCAACCCTTTCAATTTTGGCACCCATCATTTCTTTTAGAATCGCTTCAATCCCATTTTTAAGGGTAAATGTAGAAGAGGGACATCCACTGCATGCACCTTGAAGAATGACTTTTACAACTTTATTTTCTTTGTTGTAAGACTCAAACATAATATTTCCACCATCGCTAGCAACGGCGGGTTTTACGTGTTGCTCCAAAATATTTATGATTTCCTTTGATATGTCATCTAGTTTATCATATGCCTTATCTAACTGCTCGGTTGTTTTTTTCAATTCTACAGCAGCTGTGGAACCAACCATTTCTTTTCCATCTTCAATATATGTTTTGATAAATGTCCGAAGTTCTAGTGTAATTTCTTCCCATTCTACAACATCAAATTTTGTTATGGAAACATAGTTTTTATCTAAAAAAACGGATTTTATAAATGGAAATTGAAATAAAGCTGTTGCAAACGGAGAAGGCTTTGCGTCTTCAATTGAAGCAAATTCAAAAGTAGATGTTACTAGATTTTTATTTGCAACAAATTTTAGAACACCTGGATTTGGCGTGCTCTCTGCATAAATGGTAACAGGATTCTTTTTTGTTTTTTCTTCAATTACAACCAAACCACCCCCGTTTAAATAATCTTGAATTTGTGTAGCAACCTCGTTTTGTACATCACTCCATGAAACAATATCGTAGCGTTCTATGGCTACAAAGTTTCCTGAAATATAAACTTTTTTGACAAAGGGCAAATAAAATAATTGTTGTGCCAAAGGTGAGTTATTGGCCTCATCAATATTAGCGTATTCAAAACTGTTGTATTGAACAAGAAAAGAGCTTGCTTCAAATTTTAGAATTTTGGGATTGCTGGTCTCTTGTGGGGTAATTTGAATGTTACTCATATTTTTTTTGCAAAGATACTAAAGAAATTGCTCCAAAAAAGCATTCCTAGAGATTCAATAGTCTTAAATTTTAATTAAAATCATCAATCAATATTAAATCAAATTAATATATTTGAGATATAACCATTTTAACTTGAAGCATTTTCTAAATACTTTTTGTCTAATATTTTCATTTGTTTTTTTTTCATACGCACAAGATGTTTCTATGAACAATGAAAACAATGGTGAAACAATTAGTCAGTGTGGCGGAACTTTATATGATTCTGGTGGCGCCACTGATTCTTATCAAAATGATGAAAATTTCATACTTACAATTTGTGCAGAAAACGCTGGCGATGCTGTTCAATTAGCGTTTACATTTTTTGACACTCAACTAAATGGAGACTTTTTAACAATTTATGATGGTGTGGATTCCTCTGCATCAGCTATTGGAACATACTCAGGGAATGTAAGTCCTGGAGATATTCTCGCCACCAATGCTTCAGGGTGTTTGACCATTGAATTTACTAGTAATGGTTTTATGCAACGACCTGGTTTTGCTGCCACAATTAGTTGTGCAACTCCTTGTCAAGATATCGAGGCAACTTTTCAAAGCGATCCCTTGCCAGGCAGTAGTGGGAGTATTATAATTGATCAAGATAGTTCAATTAATTTTATAGGTGATGCGACGTTTTCTTTGGATGGGACAGGGGCCATTTACGACTGGGATTTTGGAGATGGTTCAGTTGCATTTGGAGAAAATGTGAATCATACGTTTTCTACAATTGGGACATTTACGGTTACACTAACTGTAACAGATACTAATCCAACAGGATGTTCGGATAGTGCAACCATTGTTGTTCAAGTACTTGGGCCATATTTAAATATTGACCAAACAACATATACAGTTATTGAACTTGTAAAAGATATTTTAATCGATACTTCTTGTGCAGAAATTTCAAATGTAATCTCTTCAACCGGAACCGACTTTGGCTCAACGAATGGGCTAGGGTATTTTTCTGGAAATGGCCTTACTTTTCCATTTACAGAAGGAATTATATTGACCACGGGTGATGCTTCTGAAGCAGAAGGCCCAGAATCAGCAACGCTAAGTTCAGGGTCAACAGCATGGCCAGGAGATGAAGATTTAGAAAATGCAATCCCTGATTTAAATATTGGGGATACCAATAATGCCACCTTTATCCAATTTGATTTTGTACCGCTTTCACCCAGTATGAGCTTTAACTTTGTTTTTGCTTCTGAAGAGTATGGAGGGTTTCAGTGCCAATTTACAGATGCCTTTGCATTTTTACTTACGGACAATGAAACAGGGATAACAACCAATTTAGCTTTAGTTCCTGGAACTAATGATCCAATTTCAGTGCTGAGTGTTCGGGACAACACACACAATTCATCTTGTAATTCGGTAAATGAAGATTTTTTTGAAGCTTTCTATGGAGGAACTGGGTTGCCAGAAATAGACAGCCCTACTGAATTCAGAGGCCATACAGTCAGCATGGCAGCACAATCTACGGTTGTTCCAAATAGAACTTATACCATTAAACTTGTCATTGCAGACGATGGTGATACTCTTTTTGATGCAGCTGTGTTTTTAGAAGGAGGAAGTTTTGATTTAGGAGGTAATTTAGGAGAAGATATTACCATTGAAGGAGGGACAGCACTTTGCGAAGGAGACACTATTACATTAGATTCTCAATTACCTACAGCAGAACACATATGGTACTTAAATGGTGAAATTAT
>CBFIIL010000034.1:0-16963 GCA_965662485.1 Flavobacteriaceae bacterium
ACAGGCTCATCATCCTTTGAGCAGGATGAAAAAAAAGCTATTGAGATTATAGCAATAGCTGAAAAAAATAAATTTAGTTTTCTCATAGTAGTTTTGGGTTTTTGTCTTATAACGAAAAAAATGCAGCTAAAATTGTGCCAAGTTAAAGATTTAGTCACAAAAAAAGGCCTTAGAATTTCTAAGGCCTTTTTGTTAATTAAAATTTATTTTAATATCGATAGTATTCTGGCTTGAATGGTCCATGTTGTTGTACACCAATATAACTTGCTTGGTCTTTTCTTAACTCTGTAAGTTCAACACCAATTTTTTCGAGATGCAGTTTTGCTACTTTTTCGTCCAAATGTTTTGGGAGCATATAGACTTTATTTTCATAAGCTTCTTTATTGTTCCACAATTCTATTTGTGCCAAAACTTGATTTGTAAATGAGTTACTCATTACAAAACTTGGGTGTCCAGTTGCACAACCTAGATTTACCAATCGGCCCTCAGCTAAAACAATAATATCATTGCCATCAACTGTGTATTTATCTACTTGAGCTTTGATTTCATTTTTGGTATGGCCATAATTTTCATTGAGCCATGCCATATCTATTTCGTTGTCAAAGTGTCCTATGTTACAGACTATAGTCTTATCTTTCATTGCTTGAAAATGGTGACTTTGTACGATGTCTTTGTTACCCGTTGCTGTGACTACAATATCTGTAACAGGAAGAATAGATTCGAGTTTTTTCACTTCAAATCCATCCATTGCAGCTTGCAATGCGCAAATTGGATCAATTTCAGTAATAGTTACAATACTTCCAGCCCCTCTAAATGATGCTGCAGTTCCTTTTCCAACATCACCATAGCCACAAACGACAACACGTTTTCCAGCAAGCATAATGTCAGTTGCTCTACGCACAGCATCTACAGCACTTTCTTTACAACCGTATTTGTTGTCAAATTTACTTTTTGTTACAGAGTCATTAACATTGATAGCAGGTATGCCTAAAGTGCCATTTTGCATACGCTCATAGAGGCGATGTACACCTGTTGTTGTTTCCTCACTTAATCCATTGATGCCAGCAATAAGTTCTGGATAATGGTCAAAAACAAGGTTTGTCAAATCGCCACCATCATCCAAAATCATATTGAGTGGTTTTCGGTCTTCCCCAAAAAATAGAGTTTGCTCTATACACCAATCAAATTCCTCTTCGTTCATACCTTTCCAAGCATATACAGGAATTCCTGCAGCGGCTATGGCAGCAGCAGCTTGATCTTGTGTAGAGAATATATTACAAGAACTCCATGTCACTTCTGCACCAAGTGCGACAAGTGTTTCAATTAGTACAGCCGTTTGAATAGTCATGTGTAGACATCCAGCAATTCGTGCCCCTTTTAATGGTTGACTGTCTTTATATTCTTCTCTAAGACTCATTAGGCCTGGCATTTCTGCCTCAGCCAATTCAATTTCTTTTCTTCCCCATTCTGCAAGAGACATGTCTTTTACTTTAAAGGGAACATAAGGGATAGTTTTGACACTCATTTGTTAAAATTTTAATTAGGTACTAGTTTGGAAAAAACCTCCAAAATAGTGTACTTTCGTTTCAAGTTTCAATTATGCTGCAAAGATAGTTATTAACTTTTTAAATCTCACATGCCAATCTATAAATCCATAGCTGTAAATTCACAAACTAATGTTAAAATATGGAACATTACAGAGCCATGTATGGAATTGATGCAAAATGTTGAGTTAAAAAAAGAAAGTATCAACAAAGTTAACACAATGAAAAGTGAGCTTCATCAAAGAGGATTTTTGAGTGTACGTTTGCTTTTAAAAGCGTTTGGATATTCAGATTTTGATCTTTTCTATGATGGTAATGGGAAACCTCATTTAAAAGATGGTAACTATATTTCCATCACACATTCATATACGTTTTCTGCAGTGGTAGTGAGCTCAAATCCTGTTGGTATTGATATTGAGAAGCAAAGAAAAAAAATAACAAACATCGCGTCAAAATTTACAGGCTTTGAAGTGTGTTTTTTAAAAAAAAATAGTGAAGATTATATTCAAAAACTAACTTGGGTTTGGTGTATCAAAGAAGCGTTGTATAAACTTTATGCAAAACCAGGAATGTCTTTTAAAAAACATTTTATGGTGATTCCTTTTGGAGAAGAAAAAAATTCTACAATAGCCTGGATTTTAGATGAAACTAACCGTCAACGTTTTGAAGGATTATTTTTAGAATTTGAAGGATTTGGTTGCGCCATAACAACGCCATTAATATGAATGAAATTATTGATTTTTTTACGTCACCTTATGCCAATGCAACCCCATTAAATATTTTTTTAGAACTTCTAGCTGTAGTTTTAGGTATTATAAGCGTATGGTTTGCCAAAAAAGAACATATTTTGGTTTTTCCTACAGGGATTGTAAGCACGTTGTTGTATGTATACATTTGTTATCAATTTGCGCTATACGGAGATGCTATTATAAATATTTATTATACACTAATGAGCTTGTATGGCTGGTTGATGTGGAGGAAACTAGTTGGTGGAAATGAAATTCAAATAACATATTCAAGCATTAAAGATATGACCAAAGCATTGGTGATATTTAGCACTACAGCAGTTTTTGTTGTTTTGGTTTATCTTTATTTTGATCGGTTTAATCAATTTGCTGACTATTTTGACACCTTTACCACAGGAATTTTCTTTGCAGCAATGTGGCTCATGGCCAATAAAAAAATAGAACATTGGTTGTTTTGGATTGTAGGAAATATAATCTCCATACCTTTGTACTTTACAAAAGGACTTGGGTTTTCTGGAATCCAGTTTACAATATTTTTGATTTTAGCAATTTTAGGATATCAAGAATGGAAAAAGAACTTGAACAACAGTCAGCCAACTGCATAAGAGTCGTTTTATTTGGACCGGAATCTACTGGAAAAACAACACTTTCAACAGCTTTGGCCAAGCATTACAATACTGTTTTTGTTTCAGAATATGCTAGAGAATATTTGCAAAAAAAGTGGGATCAGCAAAAAGCCATTTGTTCCAAAGAGGATTTAATACCAATTGCAAAAGGGCAAATAAAATTAGAAAATGAATTAGCACAAAAAGCCAACAAGGTACTCATTTGCGATACTGATATATTGCAAACAAAAGTATATTCAGAAGTTTATTTTGATGGTTTTTGCGACTCTAATATTGAATTTTATTCCCAAAAAAATCACTATGATTTATACTTTTTGTGTGAAATAGACGTTCCATGGGTGGAAGATGATTTACGAGATAAACCAAACGAAAGAAAGTTTATGTTTGATCGATTTGAATTGGAATTAAAAAAACAAAAGCTTTCATACATTAAGCTAAATGGCTCACATAATTATCGTTTTTCAACAGCAATAGCGTATATTGACAACCTAATTGAATCCAAGAATTGAAATTTACTAAGGAAGACATAAAGCAAATAGAGGACAAGGGGCTAGATTTAAAATCTGTAGAAAATCAATTATCACATTTGACACGCTCAAATTCTAATGTTAACTTATATGCCCCTGCAACCTTAGGAGATGGTATTATAAAGTTTTCAGAAGAAGAATCTCAATATTTTGCAACTTTTTTTGACACAAATAAAAAAGAAAAATCGATTGTAAAATTTGTTCCCGCATCTGGTGCTGCATCTCGAATGTTTAAAAGTCTTTACACTTTTTTGGACAACTATGATATTAATAAAGAAACAATAAATTCTTATGTCAATAGGACCAAAAGTGTAGACCTTTTTTTGTTTTTTGTTACTGTAGAAAAGTTACCTTTTCATGACGATGTTTATGAAGCATTAAAAAAACACTTCTCAGAGTTTAACTTGTTGCCATTAGATAAAAAACGTTTGTTGTTCGTAGAGTTTTTATTATCTAAAAAGTATTTTGATTTTGGCGGATACCCAAAAGGATTATTACCCTATCACAATTATAAAACCCATATTTCCACAGCCTTTGAAGAACACCTTGTTGAGGCGAGTCAATATGCTGCTATTAATGGCAATGCAACACTCCATTTTACAATTTCAAATCAGCATCAAAAACAATTTTTAGAACATTATAAATCCATAAAAGAAATTGTAGAATCCAAAACCAATTCAACTTTTGACGTTTCGTATTCCTTTCAGGATTCAAAAACTGATACTATTGCCATTACATTAGACAATAAACCTTTTAAGATCGATGGTAAATTATTGTTTCGTCCATCGGGGCATGGAGCACTTCTACATAATTTAAACGCCATTGATGCAGATTTGATTTTTATTAAAAACATTGATAATGTGGTGATGCAACATTGCATGGATGAAATGGTGTATTACAAAACAATTTTGGGGGGCTATTTACTAAAAATTCAATCTAAAGCATTTGAATATGCACATCAACTCGATCAATCTGAAATTTCAGAAGAAGAAATTTATGAGATTGCAAATTTTCTTTCAAAGCAAATGAATGTATATATTTCACCAGAGTTTGAGAAATATGCTGATCATTACAAAGTAGACTATTTAAAATCTAGGATTCATCGTCCAATACGAGTTTGTGGAATGGTAAAGAACGAAGGTGAGCCTGGTGGTGGTCCTTTTTGGATAAAACACGAAAATGGAGAATTGAGTTTGCAAATTGTAGAAATGAACCAAATTAACACCAAATCTAAAAGTCAAAATAAAATTGTAAAATCTGCTACACATTTTAACCCCGTTGATATTGTTTGTGGGGTTAAAAATTACAAGGGTGAAAAGTATGATTTAAAGCAGTTTGTGGATGCTAAAACCCATTTTGTAGCCATAAAAAATAAATATGGTAAAAAGCTCAAAACTCTTGAGCAGCCAGGGCTTTGGAATGGTGGTATGGCTCTGTGGAATACTGTTTTTGTTGAAGTCCCTCTTTCAACTTTTAATCCTGTAAAAAAGGTACATGACTTACTAAAAGCATCACATCAATTGGAAGTTTAAAAAAAATACAAATATCTAGTATAAGTTTTATTTCTAATGTAACTTTGCACTGTTCTCAATAAAGGGGTGCCGCAAGGCTGAGATCATACCCATTGAACCTAGAACAGGTAATGCTGTTTAGGGAAATACTGAAACACAATGTTTCATTTTTTAGTTTAATTTTATTTAACAAAGAATAATGACCTCTTTTTATTCGATTAAAAAAATCGTATGAAAAAATATATTCTTTATTTGGTGTTTTTTGTGACTACAAATTTCACACTTTTTGCCCAAAACAATCAATCTCAAGATTCTACCACAACACAAAACTTGGATGAGGTGTTGGTTAAAGCCGTAAGAGTAAAACCTAATGCGCCAATCACTCATTCTAATGTGTCAAAAAAAGACCTTCAAAAACGTAATTTAGGTCAAGACATTCCGGTATTACTTAACTACCTCCCCTCAGTTGTATCGTCCTCTGATGCTGGAGCAGGAATTGGGTATACCTATTTGCGTGTTCGTGGTACAGATGCCACTCGTGTCAATGTTACCATTAATGGTATCCCGTATAATGATGCCGAAAGTCAAGGCACATTTTGGGTCAATCTTGGAGATTTTGCATCTTCTGTAGAAAGTTTACAATTACAGCGAGGTGTTGGAACTTCAACCAATGGTTCAGGGGCTTTTGGCGCAAGTTTAAACATCTTAACTGATGCTATTTCAGAAAATGCTGGTGGCGAAATTGCTAATTCTTTTGGATCTTTTGGAGCCCGAAAGCATAGTGTAAAATTTACCACAGGACTTATAAATGAGCACTTTGAATTTGCTGGACGATTATCTAAAATTTATTCCGATGGATATGTCGATCGCGCCTTTACCGATTTAAAATCATATTATTTGCAAGGAAATTATGTGGATGATAACACTTTAATTAAAGCCATAACTTTTGGAGGTAAAGAAAAAACTTACCAATCTTGGTATGGATTGAGTAAAGAACAAATGGAGCAGGACCGTACTCAAAACCCATACACCTATGATAACGAAACCGACAACTATTGGCAAGACCACTACCAATTGCATTGGAATGAAACTTTAAATTCAAATTGGGCTACAAATCTTGGTTTAAACTACACTAGAGGAAAAGGTTATTTTGAGCAATTTAAAGATGATCGTGATGCTATAGATTACAACAACCTTATCAATGATGGGAGTGATGTGATTGTACGTCGCTGGTTAGACAATCATTTTTATGTATTGAATGCCAATGCAACCTACCAAAAAAATGGCTTAGAAATTATTTCGGGAATATCTTACAGTGATTATACCAATGACCATTATGGCGAACTGATTTGGGGAAGCGATTTAGTTTCAGGAACAAACATCAGAGATCGCTATTATTTGAGCATTTCGGACAAATCTGATTTTAGTATTTTCTCTAAGGCCACCTTTAGAATGTCAAATACTGTACAAGCATTTTTAGATATTCAAACTCGATTTGTTAATTACACCACCACAGGACTTACATCCGAAAGAGCACCTATTGATGTAGATGAAGATTTTAAATTTTTTAATCCAAAATTTGGGTTAACCTACACACTTAATGGTAATAATAGTATTTACGCTTCATATGCAAGGGCAAACAAAGAACCTAATCGCAATGACTTTGAAAGCAATGCTACAGATGTAAAACATGAAACATTAAATGATTTTGAATTGGGATGGCGTCATCAATCTAAAGGGTTTAGCCTTAATGCCAACCTGTATTATATGCAGTATAACAACCAGTTGGTACTTACTGGAGCCCTAGATAATGTGGGTGAATATCTTCGAGAAAATGTAGATAGCAGCTACCGATTGGGGCTAGAGTTGGACGCGAGTATTGTACTCACAGAACAATTAACATTGAATTCTAATTTGGCCTTGAGCAAAAATAAAATCCAAGATTTAACAATTAATCGCGATGGAGGAATACAAAATTTTGGGGATACTGATATTGCATTTTCGCCAGATGTCATCACAACCAACGCTTTGGAATATGCTCCAAATAACAAATTCAGAGCCGCATTGATTGGAAAATATGTAGGAGAACAATACATGAGTAATACGGATACGGAAGCGTCTAAATTAGACAGTTATTTTGTGACAGATTTAAATTTTAGTTATACACTTCCTGTAAACAATGTGTTTAAATCTATTGTATTTACGGGCATGGTCAACAACTTATTTGATTTGGAATATGCAGATCGTGGTTATACTTATTTGGACACTTGGAGCGGACCAACCGCTACAGAAATACAGGGGTATTACCCACAAGCCACTCGCAACTTTTTATTGGGGATGACTCTAACATTTTAAGTAAGGAATTACTTTGTAATAAAGCCCTGCACCATTGGTGTGGGGTTTTTAATTCGAAATAAATAATTCATTTCCATTACGCTCTACTCTGTATGGTTTTAGAGAGCACTGTAAATTGGAATTTTGCAGAGGTTGACCTGTAAACAAACTGTATTTGTGTGTTTCGTCACAACCACAAATTCCTTCTATACCACTTATGTTTAAAATTGCACAATCACTAAAAACATGGTTTGGGTCTGCAGCATCAAAGGCAACATAACCCGTTCCGGTATTATTCACAATAATTCCGCCATTACCCTCATTAGGGACATATACTGGATTGCTCGGAAACATCAATTGATTGTACTGAGAGAGGTTGAGATTTAAACTTAAATTTACACCTACATTCAACAGAAAATTACAATTTTCATCGTAATTGTCTTTTTCTGAGCAACTCAACAAAATGAGACTAAGCACTATCCAACCTAAATAGTTCAGTTTTAAATGTTTAAAAAGAGGAGCATATTTGCGTAACATTTTTAAGGGTTTAAGTAATGTTTAGACTAAAATACAACAAAAATCAGCAGTAGCTAAATATTTTGTATATTTGTATAGTAATCTCGTGGAAACGGGATTTTTTCTATTTTAGTGTGTCACTAAAAAAAGAAAGCCCTCAAATTAATAAAACACAAAAATAAACGTATGAGTAACGTATCATATTATACCGCAGAAGGACTAAAAAAACTTCGTGATGAGCTTCAACAGCTCAAAGACGTAGAGCGTGTAAAAGCATCCAAAGCTATAGCTGAAGCACGTGACAAAGGCGATTTGAGTGAAAACGCCGAATACGATGCTGCTAAAGAAGCACAAGGCATGCTCGAAATGCGTATTTCAAAACTTGAAGACACCCTTGCTGGTGCTCGACTTATTGATGAATCTCAGCTCGATACCTCAAAAGCCCTGGTGTTATCCAATGTTAAAATAAAAAACCAAAGCAATGGTATGGAACTTACCTATCTTTTGGTTGCCGATGGTGAGGCCGATTTGGCCGCAGGAAAAATATCTGTAAACTCACCCATCGGGAAAGGATTGTTAGGAAAAAGCGTTGGCGATATTGCTGAAATTCAAGTTCCTAATGGTGTAATAAAATTTGAAATTTTAGAAATTACACGATAAAACTCCATTTATGGCTTCAATATTTTCAAAAATAGTTACTGGAGAAATTTCTTGTTATAAAATAGCAGAAACTGACGATTTTTTGGCTTTTTTGGACATCAATCCCAATACCAAAGGGCACACACTTTGTATTCCTAAAAAAGAAGTTGATAAACTATTTGATTTGGACGAAGCCACCTTTGATGGGCTCATGAAGTTTTCAAGAACTGTGGCTCTCGCCATTAAAAAGGCAGTGGCTTGCAAACGTGTAGGAATGACTGTTTTAGGGCTAGAAGTTCCTCATGCCCACGTACATTTGATTCCTCTAAACACGATGGAGGATGCACAATTTATCAAAAAAGAAACCCTTTCATCGGAAGATTTTGAAGCAACAGCAAGTGCTATTGCTAGTTATCTATAATTTTTTTAAAGCAATCTGAATCGTAGTTCCTTTATCAATTTCTGAAGAAAGCACCTTAATTTTTCCATTGTGATATTGCTCTACAATACGTTTGGTTAGTGATAATCCCAGTCCCCAACCTCTTTTTTTGGTAGTGTAACCAGTTTCAAAAATGGCTTTGAATTGTTTTTTAGGTATTCCCGAACCATTATCTGTAATTTCAATAATCACTTGGTGAGTAGTCATTTTTAATTCTAAACCAATTTGACCTTTACCTTTCATGGCATCAATACCATTTTTTACCAAATTTTCAATGGCCCAATTGTAAAGCTCTTCGTTTAGATGAACCAAAATAGCTGTTGAGGGTAATTTGATGTCAAAACTAACCAATTGACTGCTACGTGATTGCAGATATTGAATAGATGTTTTTGTAGCCATTACGACATCTGTTGGAGTGAGTTGAGGCATAGAGCCAATTTTACTAAAGCGATCCGTAATGGTTTCCAAACGTTGAATATCATTGTTGATTTCATCGATATATTTTGGATTCACATTTTCATTTTTGAGTAATTCCGCCCAACCAATAAGTGAAGACAATGGTGTTCCAATTTGATGTGCAGTTTCTTTAGCCATTGCCGTCCAAAGCTTATTTTGTGTGGCAGATCTAGAACTTCTGTAAAAGAAATAAATCAACCCCACAAAAAGTAGAATAATCAGAACCAAAGCTAAGGGATAATATTTGAGTTTATTTAACAAAATAGAATTACCATAATATAGTGTAGATAATATTTCACCATTGTAAATAACTGGTATGGGAGAGTTTTCTTGTTCAAATTTTTTAGCTAATTTTTTTAAATATTCCTGATTATTCTCTCCCTCTAAGTCAATATTATTGGACTGAAAAAAACCCTTAGAATCAACAATAATCATTGGGGTAGTAGTGTTACTTTGAATAATTTTAAGAGGTAATTCGCTAATATTACCATCTAAATCCTGAGTTTTTGTAAGTTCAATTTGCGCTTTAGAAAAGTTTTCCATTTTTACTCGCTCTTCATCCTTAAACTTTTGAAAAAAACGATAGGTGTTCCATAATATAAGCGAAACAATAATGAAAGATACCAGAATTATAATCCAGTTGAGTAATGATCGATTTGAACTTAATTTCATTGGTTACAATTTTCAACTCTAAATATAATGCAATTCTGTTGATATTATTGCTTTTAATTTTCATCAACCTCTTTTAACTCACAACTTATTTATTAACTTTGTTATATATTTAGGCCTATGACCTCGTTTGAACCAAAAGATTGTACAATTCAGCAACTACAAGCCCTACTGTCTAGTGCTGTTGCGCCACGTCCTATTGCTTTTGCCAGTACAATTGATAGTGATGGAAATCCTAATTTATCCCCATTTAGTTTTTTCAATATTTTTAGTACTAATCCACCAATTTTAATTTTTTCGCCAGCACGCCGTGTTCGAGACAATACAACAAAACATACACTTCACAATGTTCAGGAAGTAAAAGAGGTTGTCATCAATGTGGTGCATTATGATATGATTCAGCAAATGTCTTTGAGCAGTACGGAATATGCTAAGGATGTGAATGAGTTTGAAAAATCTGGACTAACAATGTTAAAATCCAATTTGGTGCGCCCATTTCGAGTGGCCGAATCGCCTATTCAAATGGAATGTAAAGTAAATGAAATCAAGCCTTTGGGCGCAGAAAATGGCGCTGGAAATTTGGTCATTTGCGAAGTTCTTAAGATTCATGTATCCGAAGCTGTTATGAATACTGATGGGACTATAAATCAAGAAAAATTAGATTTGGTTGCACGTGGTGGAGGAAGTTATTATATTCGAGCTAAAGAAGGATTTTTAGAAATCCCAAAACCGCTAAAAACTTTAGGTATTGGAGTAGATGCACTCCCAAAAGAAGTCCGCCAAAGTGCAATTTTAACAGGCAATGACTTGGGTATTTTGGGCAATGTTGAAGCACTACCAAATGCTGAAGAACTGGAAGAATTTTGGAGTCATTCGAAACATCAAAATTTAAAAAATGAACTAAAAACAATTAAAAAAAAACATTTAAGAGCTAAAGAACTTTTGAATCAAGGACAAGTTCATAGCGCTTGGTGTGTGTTATTAAAATAAAAAGATAAATTAGAACATGGAAATACAAGGAAAAATTAAATTAATTGGCGAGACACAAACAGTGGGGTCAAATGGGTTTAGAAAAAGAGAATTGGTGGTGACCACTGAAGAACAATATCCACAACATTTGTCTGTAGATTTTGTACAAGACAAAACAGATTTGTTAAATAATTTTCAAGTTGGACAACAGGTCAAAGTTGGCATCAATTTACGAGGTCGTGAGTGGATAAGTCCACAAGGTGAAACCAAACATTTTAATTCCATTCAAGGGTGGAGAATCGACAGCTTACAACAAAATCAAGCACCTGCAGCTGCACCGCCCGTTCCACCGATGGAAGCTTTTGAACCAGCTTCAGACCTCAAAGACAACGAGCCTGATGATTTACCATTTTAATGGTTTTTGAATTATAATAACTACTGACATTCAATGGGATTCCTAAACGAAAAAGACTTTCAGATTTGTTCTGATACTTCAGCATTCAAAAAAGTTCTAAACTCAAAATTAGAACCAAAAAAGTATGCGTCTATTTTGGAGGGGGTGCATTATGAAACAGAGTTGCTAAAACTACAAGCAGAACTTGTGGATTTGCAACAATGGGTAGCCAAACACAAAAAACGCGTATGTGTCGTATTTGAGGGGCGAGATGCTGCTGGCAAAGGTGGGGCAATTCGGCGTTTTACGGAGCATTTGAATCCACGTTCTATGCGTGTAGTTGCTCTAACAAAACCTACTGAAGTTGAGCAAGGGCAGTGGTATTTTAGACGCTATATTAAAGAATTGCCAGAGCCAGGAGAATTGGTCTTTTTTGATCGTAGTTGGTACAACCGCGCTGTTGTTGAACCTGTAATGGGGTTTTGTACTGATGAACAATACAAAAAATACATGGTCCAAGTTCCAGAGTTTGAGCATATGCTTTATGAAGATGGTGTCATTATTATTAAATTTTGGTTTTCCATTTCAAAAGACGAACAACTGAGACGTTTCAATTCTCGGTTGGCCAACCCATTAAAACAGTGGAAATTTAGTCCTGTAGACAAAGAAGGTCAAAAACGTTGGGATTTATATACAGAATATAAAGAGCAAATGTTTAGCAAAACCCACACCTCCTTTAGCCCTTGGATTATTATAAAGACCAACAATAAAAAAGAAGCGCGATTAGAAAGTATTCGTCATGTGCTTTCTAAGTTTGAATATGATCGCAAGGGAAGTTCAAAAACAACGATTCTACCCGATCCCAATGTGGTGCAACGTTACCATAGATTGATTACAAGAATTGACTAATTATGAGTGAATTAACGCCAAAAAATTTAAAAAAATTGAATTCAAAACGCGGGCTAAAGCTTTTTCTAAAAGAAAAAGACATGACCCCTGCAAAGGCATTACGTATTTTAAATTATGAAGCTAAACTCAAAAAATTACAAGAGGAACTCATCAAACTTCAGCAATGGGTTGAAGATGAGGGCGAAAAATTGGTAGTCATTTTTGAAGGTCGAGATGCCGCAGGAAAAGGCGGTGCCATAAGAAGGATTACGCAACACTTGAATCCTCGAGAATTTAATGTGGTAGCCCTTCCAAAACCAACCCCTGAAGAACAAGGACAATGGTATTTTCAGCGGTATATAAAAAATTTGCCACGGAGTGGACAAATCACTTTTTTTGATCGCAGTTGGTACAATCGTGCTGTGGTAGAACCTGTTAATGGGTTTTGTACTGAAGAAGAGTACAAAATTTTTATGAACCAAGTGAATAATTTTGAGCAAATGCTTATTGAGTCTGGTGTTCGATTGGTAAAGTTTTATTTTTCGATTTCAAAAGACGAACAAGCACGACGTTTTAAGGATATTAAAGCCAGCCCTGTCAAAAAATGGAAGTTTAGCCCCGTAGATCAAACGGCGCTAGAGCGTTGGGACGATTATACTGATTATAAGAAAAAAATGTTTGAAAAAACAGACACCAAAATTGCCCCTTGGATTGTTATAAAGGCCAATAAAAAAATGCGAGCAAGGGTTGAGGTCGTTCAAAAACTTTTAGAGATAGTGCCTTATAGATAAGACACTTCTTTATAACGAAAGCAACTGATTTCATGATCGTTAACCATACCTGTGGCTTGCATATGAGCATAGACTACAGTACTACCAACAAATTTGAATCCACGTGTTTTTAAATCCATACTGATGGCATCACTCAAGGGGGTATTGGCGGGGAGTTTTTTATAATCTGTAATGTGATTTTTTATAGGTTTTCCTTCAACAAAACTCCAAATATAATCGCTAAATCTTCCAAATTCTTTTTGAATATTCAAAAACGCTTGAGCATTGGAAATTGCTGCTTTTATTTTGAGTTTATTTCGAATGATTCCCTTGTTTTGAACCAATTCTTGGAATTTTAGATTATCATAATTAGCGATTTTACGATAATCAAAATCATCAAAAGCTGTTCTAAAATTTTCACGTTTTTTAAGCACAGTAATCCAGCTCAGTCCAGCCTGAAAGGTTTCAAGAATTAAAAATTCAAATAGTTTTTGGTCATCAAAAAGCGGAACACCCCATTCGGTATCATGATATTTTTCATATAGGGCATTACCCTCGCACCAGCCACAGCGTTGTTTTTTTGTCATGATGATGTTTTAACAAAAATTATTCCTTTTTTAAACTTTCAATAAAAGCTTCAACAGAAATAGCATTATCAACAGAAAAATCTCCAATTTTCGTACGTCTCAATGCCGCTAAATGTGCGCCTGAATTTAGTGCTTTTCCAAAATCGTGTGCTAAAGACCGTATGTAGGTGCCTTTGCTACACTGAATTTCAAAATCTACTTCTAAGCCATTTATGGCAGTAATATTGAAAAAATCTATAACTATTTTACGTGCCGAAATTTCCACTTCTTTTCCTTCTCTTGCAAATTCGTAAAGCCGTTTTCCACCTTTTTTTAGTGCCGAAAAAATAGGGGGATATTGTTCAATGTTACCTGTAAATTGCGCAGTTGTTTGATGGATTAACTCTTCTGTTATGTGTGTTGTAGAAAATGTGGCATCAATCTCCGTTTCTAAGTCATAAGAGGGTGTTGTGCTGCCCAAAACGAGTGTTCCAGTATATGTTTTTACTTGTGCTTGATATTGCTCAATTTGTTTTGTTTTTTTTCCTGTACAAATGATTAAAAGCCCTGTAGCCAAAGGATCTAGAGTACCGGCATGTCCGACTTTAATTTTTTTAATTTGAAATGTTTTTCTAATATGCCAACGTAGTTTGTTGACCACCTGAAAAGAGGTCCATTCTAAGGGTTTATCAATCAACAATAGCTCGCCATTTTTATAGTCTTCAACAGTTTTCATGACTTAAAAATAGGTTGATAAAATGGCAATAATTCCAACCACAGCACAGTAGTATGCAAAATATTTTAACTGACTATTTTTCACCAAACGAATCATCCATGTACACGCCAATAAGCCCGACACAAATGCTGCAATAAATCCAATAGCTAACGATGTAATTTGTGTATTTTCGTAACTCAATTCGCCACTAAAAATATCTTTAAAAATTTTTCCAAATATTAAAGGAATAACCATCAAAAATGAAAATCTGGCCGCTTTGGTTTTGTCAATTCCTAGTAGCACGGCTGTAGAAATGGTGGCTCCAGATCTTGAAATCCCTGGTATCATCGCTATAGCTTGTGCGACACCAACCATAAAAGCAGTTTTAACACTTACATTTTTTGAAGTGTTATGCGCACGATCGGCCAAAATTAATAAAAGCCCAGTAACCATTAGCATTGCACCAACTAAAACAATATTATTTGAAAACAAAGACTCTAATTCAGTTTCAAAAAAGACACCAATTAAGGATGCAGGAATCATTGAAATTATAATTTTAAAAACGAATTGAGTATTAGAATTTAATTCAAATTTGAGAAGCTCTTTTATGATTTCAATAATATCTTTTCTAAACACAACAATAGTACTCAAGGCTGTTGCAAAATGTAGAACTACTGTAAAAATCATACTTTCTTTTGGCAGAGAATTGTCGCCAAGCAGCGATTTTACAAGTTCCAAATGTCCGCTCGAAGAAACAGGAAGAAACTCTGTAAATCCCTGAATTACACCTAAAATAAGACTGTCTAAATAATCCACTTATGCTTTGGGTTTTAGAAGAATTGCATAGATCTGAATGCCAAAACCAATAAGAATGAGTGTGGGAGCAATTCTTATTCTTTGCACACTAAAAACAGCATCACTAAAAACATTGGGGTCATCAGAACCACCGCCCACCATTAGAATAAATCCTACAGCAATAAAAGCCAAACCGATAAACATCCAAATGTAGTTTTTCTTTGAAAAAACAAAGTTTTGTTTTGCGGCTTCTTTTCGTTTTTTTTCTCCCATAATTTTTTTGTTTTATTGTAGATATATAAGTGGCTAATAGTAAAGTTGGTCTGTTTTTAGATTTAAAAACCGTTGTGTTGCCAAGTGCGTACTGATCCATGTGATGAATATTCCAATCCCCAAAATACACAAAAACAAAATCCCCAATTCTAGAGGGTAATTAATGAGTTTTAACTCTGGAAAAGAAGTGTTGAGATAATAAATAAGCAAACCATTGGCGCCAATGCCTACCAACGCTCCTAAAATTCCTAATCGGATATTTTGAAATACAAACGGTCTTCGTATGAATTGTTTTGTTGCCCCTACCATTTGCATGGTTTTAATTGAAAAGCGCTTAGAATATACGGCTAATCTTATGGAGCTATTGATGAGCAACATTGCAATAATGGCGAATATTCCACTAATGACTAAAATCCAAAACCCTAGACGTTTTACATTGCTATTCATTAGCGAAACAAGGTCTTTATCATATTTCACATCCTCTACAAAATTTTTCTGTAGTGCTTTTTCGGAGATACTGTCTAGTCTTTTAGCAGTAACATATGGGGCGAGCAAATTGACTTCAAGTGAGTTTTTTAATGGGTTGTAGCCCACATCGTTCAAAAAGTCTTTGCCATACTCCGCGGTCATAAATGTTGCGGCTTCGTCTTTGGAGATAAATCGGGTTTTTTTGACATAACTGGCTATACTCAAACTTTTCTTTAACTGATTAATTTCAATGGGTTTTGTTTCATCTTCCAAATAAATGGTAAGGACGACCTTTTCTTTAAATTCGTCAGAAATATGTTTGGCGTTAATTAGTAAAACCCCTAGAATTCCAAGTAAAAAAAGCACCAAGCTAATACTGATGACTACTGAAAAGTAGGAGGATATTAATCGTCTTTTTTGATGTTTTTCAAATGTTGAGCCCATAGCTTTAGTCTTGGTTTTGTAAAAATATAAAACTTCCTCAAATAAAATGTAAATTTGCAAGCAATAAAGTAGGAATCATGACATACAATTTCAAGGAAATTGAAGCCAAATGGCAAAACTATTGGGAGCAAAACCACACATTTAAAGCAGAATCAAGTTCTGAAAAACCAAAATATTATGTGTTAGATATGTTTCCATATCCAAGTGGTGCGGGCTTGCACGTTGGACATCCACTGGGATATATTGCATCCGATATTTACGCGCGCTACAAGCGTCACAAGGGGTACAATGTTTTACATCCACAAGGTTATGATAGTTTTGGACTACCTGCCGAACAATATGCTATTCAAACGGGTCAACATCCAGCGGTTACTACAGAGGCAAATATAAATACGTATCGCCGTCAGCTTGATCAAATAGGATTTTCTTTTGATTGGAGTCGAGAAGTACGAACCTCTTCTCCGGATTATTATAAATGGACACAATGGATTTTTATTCAATTATTTGAATCTTGGTACGATCGTTCAGCAAACAAAGCAAGACCAGTTTCAGTGCTTATAGCTCTATTTTCAAAAAAAGGGAACAACTCTGTAGATGCTGTTTGTGATGATGATACACCCTCTTTTTCTGCTGCACAATGGAATGCTTTTTCAGAAAAAGAACAACAAAATATT
>CBFIIL010000035.1:0-16140 GCA_965662485.1 Flavobacteriaceae bacterium
TAGTTCAGCGTAGAATATGTTAAAAATAACATCAATGCTAATCCAACAGCAAAATAGATAGAGCCATTTCTGCTGACGTCTGCTTTTGGGTTTTTCTTTGATTCCATTGTGTGTTTTTTACGGGGTGTTAAATTAAATAAAAAAAATAAAACTACATAAACGTTTGAAGTTTTTTAACAAGCGTTTGTTTTTTCCAACTTAAAAAAGCTACCATCACTAGTATCCCTAGTGTGTTTGCCACAACATCTAATCCCTCAGAAACTCTTGTGTGTGGCGTTATACTTTGTAAAAGCTCAAGGATTATGCCAAAAATAATCGAAAACAGAGCAGCATAGGTCAAACTTTTATTTATTCCTTTAATGTGCAAAGACAAAAAAACTAAGAAACAAAGCATAGCGTAAGCCAAAAAATGAACAATCTTATCTTCATATTTAATATTAAATGTAGATTGATGATTGATTTTTGCCAGACTACCAATGGCTAAGAGAATTACATAGCCAATAGCTGCTACATGAATTAGCTTTTTTTTAAGCACCAATCAATGCTTTGTAACCCTCAGCAGAGAGTAATTGGTCAAGCTCAGAAATGTCCGTACATTTAAGTCTAATCATCCATCCTGCTCCGTATGGATCGTCATTTACTTTTTCTGGTTCGTCTTCCAAGGCTTCATTAAATTCAATAATTTCTCCTGCTACAGGAAGAAACAAATCTGAAACTGTTTTTACAGCTTCAACTGTTCCAAAAACTTCTTCAGCTTCTAAGGTTTCGTCTAATGTGTCGACTTCTACATATACAATATCACCCAGTTCGCTTTGTGCAAAATCTGTGATTCCAATAGTGAGCACGTCTCCTTCTAAACGAACCCACTCGTGGTCTTTTGTGTATTTTAGTTCTTCAGGTACATTCATTTTTATGGTTTTATGTTATTGTGTTAATTCCCAAAATTGTAACGCAGCGTAAATCCAGACCTAATAGTGGTTTGTGGAAAGGCTGTCGAAATAGCATATTCAGAAAATGCATAGTCAAAATAGAATATGGCGGTCAAATTATTACTAAATGCATAATCTGCAGCATATTTGAGACTCCAAATAGTTTGACCTGCACTCACTTGATTATTGTCTAAATCCAAATATCTTATGATGGTTTTATTGTTTCTTACAGACAAGTCAGCTTTCATATTCAAATCGCTTTTAATAATTTTTTTTGGTCCAGCCAATTTCGAACGAATCCTTAAATCTTTAATGCGATAACCCAATCCAAATATATATTCATGCCCTTGAATTTCAGTCAATAAATTATTATCAAAACTTACAGAGAGACTTCTGTCCTTTTTGATTTCTGTTGTGACCTTGATTGAATTTTTCATTTCAAAATCAACTTTAATTAATGGACTAAATTGCTCAACTAAGTTCACATTACTAAAAAGCGTTTGAGCCTTAAAATTTCCAGACTGATCTAAAACATTGGGGTTTTGACTGGCATAATCCAGAGTAGGATCTGCAGCTTTATAATCTAGATTTGTACGGAATTGATTTATGGTGTAAGATGATCGATATCCATGAGTAATAGAAAATCGTTTAAAGCGCTTTTTGAACCATTTGTTCCTCATAAACCCTGTATATTTCAAGGTCCAATTTGGAATAGGAATATCACGAAAAGCATCCAAACTTATTTTACTTGCCTTTTTCCCAGAATACGCCGACAAAAATGCAGGCAACAACACAGACTGGCTATTTTTTCCAAATCCAAGAGGGTATCCCTCTGTATCTGTTGCGTAGGTGCTATTACCATAAAAATTCTGAGCTAAACGATTTGCTATTTCTAGACGATTATTTTTAAAATCTTCAAATGGTGCAGAGCTAACCTCATCACTTTTACTAAAGGCGGTTCTAATTAGTGATGTAGAAATATTAAAATTCCCAAATGTATTCTGAATCAAAGAATTATAGGTATTACTCAAGCCATCACCACTTGTGTCTGTAGTATTAAAGTTTTCTGTGAAATTTGTAGCATAGGTTTTACCACCTGTAAAATCAATTTTTAAATCTGAAATAGGTTCAGTATTAATGGAGTAATCTAAATTTTCGTTACGCGTTTCAGAGTACTGTTGATTAAACTGATCAAATGTTGTTAGCCAACCATTTTGAGCTGCAATATTGCGAACATCACGCTGGCTGCCCATAGTGTATCCAAAAGTAGGTTTCATGGTGCCTATAAACCCAGGTGTCGGTAAGTATCCTGGTAAGAATGAACTGTTATTTTCCGAATAATTTATTTGCATTCTATCAATGCTTGTTAGCAATCCAATCCCAAAATCTTTTAAGTTGAATTTCTTTTTTGAATTTGTTCGCTGAGTTCTATTATTGGTATTACTTTGTACACGCGATGGTCTTCTGGATTTAGATTTTTTTATTCCTATGTATCGATAAAGCTTTCGCATATCTAAAGAGGTGTTCAAGTTATGTTGATTGGCATTAGAAATAGAGTTTCCTAAATCATAGGTTTGCCCATTGATATTTAATTGACCAAATAAGTCAGATCCTTTAGTCCACAAGAAATCTCCAGTATAGCTATAATTGGCGGTCAAGAAACTTAGTGTTGGTATTTTATTTAAAGGTAATTGATAATTTATGCCCAATTGCTGACCATGTCTGTTAGGGTCACCAAAATCAAAGAAACGATCCCAAACACCTAGCGTCGGATCTTGGTCGCCATTCAAATCATCATCAATAAAATAGTTTCGAACAATATGATTATTGGACGATGTGAAATTCAAACTCAACGCATTTGTCAACTGATAATTTAATGTGTATTGTAGGTCAAAAGTATAGTTTCTTCGAATCAATTCATCAACAGAAATATTATTTGCTCCTAGTTCAGCATCTCTAAATTTTTGACTATTAAATTGACGAATTATATCAGAATTAATTGTAAGACTCGAAGGCATTAAATTGAGATTGAAATCCTTTATGATTTTCCAATATTTACCGTTAAATAGTGAATCTTTTTTCTTGAAAGGTTCAAAATTTAAAGGCTGAAAACTATAACTGTAATTGGCGCCAACACGAACGTTTTGATCAAGAGAATTTTCAATTTCAAAATCTCTATGTGTCATTTCGTTATAAGAATAATTAAGGGTTAAATTTTCAACATCATAAACCTTTGGTTTAGCATCTCCTGTACGTTGTTTTTTAACACCTATAAAATTGATACTTTTTCGTTTTGTATAATCCTCCGACTGCATACGAATGCGATCACGTTCTGCATTAGTTTCTGCAGCATCCAAACGATTTTGAAGCTTTAAATCTTTGTACTGCTGGTCATATTCTGGAGTGATTAATGTTTCACTTTGTCCATAATTGAAAGGTATTTGAAGTCCCCATTTTTTAGGTAACAATTGCCCAATGTTCATGTTTGTAACAAAGTCATATTGTTTTAAATCTTCTCGACTACGCTCATTTGGTCCTTGATCTATATTTCCAAAGCCTGTGGTACTTCGCTTTGCAGTAGCATTAATATTCATAAAATCTGCAATATTAGTGTCCATGCTCATAATTGCTGCCCACCCGCCTTCATTATCCATTTCAGCAAGACGAAGTTCATTGAACCAAACCTCTGCACATTGATTTGTAGATCCTATATTTTTTATCCCTACCATAAGGGAGCGAATATCACCAAAATTTGGATTCCCTTTTATGGCAATACGCTGCTCAAATGGCGCTTCTGTTTGTGTTGAATTTAAATCCAATGTAAAAGGAGAAAACTCTCCGACTGGAGTTTCTTGAAGTACTCCATCAATAACATTGTAAAATGTAGGATCTTCATTCGTGAGTGTTCCTTGACTGATACCAAGGGCTTTAATTTTTTCTAAAAGTTCTAAAGAAATATTGAGCTCATTATACTCTGGCCAGACTTCAGAATCTGATGCGCCTGTGGCGCCTGAGGATTTTCTAAGAGGTAATTCTAATTGATAATAATTTTGTGTAAAATCATTTCCCATACGCACAAAGGCAACCAAATTTCCTTGCTCAAAACTATCTGCCTCACCATCTTCAGCATGGATAAACATTTTTAGTTTTTTATATTGGCGCATGTCTACATTGATGTTTTTGAAAACAGCTCTAGAATCCAATCGCTCCAAATCACAAACATCCACAACAAGTGATTGTTCATTTTGACGAACAACAGTATTGTTATTATTCAATTGTTCACGCTGAACATTTGGTGGTGAAACATAGCTTCCATCATTTTCTTGAATTCCAACAATGCCAACACTAAAATCTGTGGGTTCTAGTAATGTAGCAGCATCTGAATCATCGTCCAAAGATTGTAAAAAACGTCTCCAATCACTGCGTACCAAATCAAAAGTACCAAATCTTAGTACTGTTTTTTGTGTAAAATCTTTTAAATACAATCTTGTAAAACGAATTGATCTAAAATCTGAAATCCCACCAATAGCATCCGTAAACTCTGTTAGCGGAATTCTAAATTGATACCAGTTTATATTTCCAGATTGTGAGCCGTTTGGTAATGTTATGCCGGTAACCGTCTTTCGGTCAACAATATATGGGCTATTTGGGTTATTTAATGCGGCAGAATTGATGTCAATTTCATATTCATAATAACTATCAATAGTATTCATTGTGTTATCTCTATTGATATCTTCTACATCGGGTTGCGTTGTAGAGCCTCTATTGGTTTCACTAAAAACATCTGGAGAATTGCCCTCAAGACCATTGTATCGTTTGTATCTTTCAAAAATATCTCCAGAAGTATTCAAATAATATGTGTAATTGTCATTAGCTGGATCGGCCAAATTTGAAAACGCTGAAAACCTAGGATCAGTTGTATTAGCTTCTTCCAAATCATCATACCCATCTAGGCCAATATCTTGATTAGTGCGTTCTTGACCTTGAGAAGAAAACGCATAGATTAATGATTGGTTTTGAGGTGTTACTGTTCCCCATACAGATTGAGGCAATAAACTAATATCACCATCGGCTGGAAGTCCATTTTCATATTGTTTTTTACCATCTTTGATGACATCTTCTGAAATATTACCTAGGTTAAGGACGAGTTTTCCTCCTGGATTTGTTGGGTTATTTAAAAATGGATCCATCAACCAAAACTCTACATACTCCACATTGGCTTGTTCAAAATCTGTTGAAGTCAATTGTCTGGAAATTCCAGCCCAACTATTTTGTGGATTATCTAAAATTCCATCTTCCGCCCCTTGCTGATAATTATAAGGCCCTCTTTCTGTGGGGTTATATACCAAATCTAAAGAGTTTATAACTGAATATTGTCCTGTAACTAAATCAATTTCTGGAAAAAGTTCGTCAATAAAAATACGTCTTGTGTATAAATCTGAAATATCATCATCTGTAATTTCCCCTGGTCTTTGGGAGCTATAGAAAATAGGATCAACAGTATACCAATTCAAAAGTGCTCTGTCAAAGCCGTTCTGATAGCCATTATCGTCTTCATTCCCCTGAGCATAAACACGCCCTAATCCTTTTGGTCTACTCGATAGGAACCATGACTGTGGCGTAAGTAAGCTAATGCCGTTTTGAGTGCCTTCAAAATCATCAACATATGAGGTTACTTCCCCATTAAAATCGGTGCCTTTTGGAGCGCCAGGCTTCAAGTATGCAAATTCCCCGCGAACGGATAAATTTGATATCGCATCGGTATCAATATTAGGTAATTTATTAGCCATTCGAGTTAGGAAAGGTACTTCTGTTGAGTAGTTTCCATTGACTCCAAAAATTGTATTATTAATCGGCTCAGTACCATAATTAGCTTTCTGAGTTATTGGGCGTTCATTCAAATTCAAAAGTGTAGCTCCTAAAACAAAATTTTCATTGAATTGATGTTCAACATTAACCCCTGTAAAACGCTTTGTTTGTTGTCCAAAAACTGCATTATTTTCTACAGAAACTTGAATTGGTGTGTTTGAAGATTGAAGAGAAGGGTCTAAAATTTGAACTGTTCCAATTTGATAATTAACCGTATAATCTACCCCTTCTACCAGCACACGCCCTCCTGCAGTAACTTTTACAGAGCCTCTTGGCACATTAAATGCACCTATTGGAATGCCTGAACCACCTGTAGACTTATAGCGTCCTCGAATTTGAAATTTATTTTTTTCACTGTCCTGAAGTGCAGCGGTTTTTGTGCTCGAATACAAAGATTTGTAAACATACTTCTGTTGATTTGCATTATAAGTTCCTGGAATTGTTTCATCGGCTTGATAATCTTCTTCAGGATTCAAACGTAAGGTTTCGAATAGATAACTACCAAAAGGTTCAACTTTTGTAAAAACAATTTTTCCATTTTGAGGGATGACCGTCAAACCAGGTACAAAGTCAAAAAATCCATCCCCCTTGTTTTGAGGGTCATTGTTGTAATTCAATCGATCAAAATTAAAAAGACGAATTAGAGGTATTTCATTTATAGGGTCTTCGTTTCCTGTTGGGGCTGGAAAAGGTGTTCCGGAAACTGGAGTTATAAAATTCAAAGATGAGGTTTCATTGTAAAAAATATTCAATTTGAAATCTTCTTGTGATAGTTGATACGCTCCTGTGTTATAAATATTTTTCATCATCAAATCCCAAATTGGAAGATTGACGTTTGTAACAGCACTTTTTAGCATTTTCAACACAAGACTTTGATTATTTACAATCTGATTTCCTGTATTTACATCTGTACTTACATCGGTTGCATTTAATCCATCATTAGCAAATTCTCCAACTTGGTAAACTTGTCCACCAACCGTGAATTGGTAAGCTACCGCCAAGACCTCATCGTTTTGTAGACGCTGATTTAGAGAAATATACCCCAATTGTGTGTTGACAGTATATTCATTGCCTTGTGTTAATTTTCTGGCATTTTCTAGCTTCCCATAGTCAAAACCTTCGTTGATATCTGGAATCAGAAATCCCGATTGAGCGGTTGCAATATCTCGAATAGCTTCGGTAAGTTGAGAGCCGGCATCCCCAATGTTCGTGGGGTCAAAATCATTATTAGGATTGTTGGGGTATGCATTTGGCCCAACATTAACAAAACCTACTGGCGGAGTGGATAAACCTATTCTTGAGGATTCTCCTAAATCTTGTAAGGCCAAAATATTTCTGACATTTTGAGTCTGATTTGTTCGGTTGGTCACCCAAACTTCAATTCGAGTGATCTGAACTTGAGAATTTATAAATGGGTAGTTTTCTAGGGCTTCATCGTAATGTTCTCTAAAATATTGCCCTAAAAAGAAATGTCTATTTTCATCATAATCTAGTCCAAAAAAGTCAAAATCTTGTAATGTTCCGCCACCTTGAGCCACAATACTTCTTGTTTCTGATTGTTGCTCAGAAAATACTCCTGTAATTCGTGTTTTTCCAAATTGCAATTCTGTTTTTACTCCAAATAAACTTTGAGCCCCTGATATCAATGAACTGTTTAATGGCATGCTCACATTTCCTATTTCAAGTTTTTGAAGAATATTATCTTCTCCGCCATCAACAGTTGGGTCGAATTCTAGTTTTATTAAATTTTGAAAATCAAACGTAGATTGTGTGTCATAATTTGCGTTGACTTGTAAGCGTGTCCCTACCTTTCCCATCAAACTCAAACTGATACGTTGATCAAAATCAAACGTAAAATTGCTTTGGTTTCTAGGCGAAAATGCTGGATTTTCTTGTTTGGTGTACATCACTCCTAGATCCATTTCTACAGATCCTTGTGGTACAACTGAAATAACATTGCCTCCAAAAATTGTTTCAAAAAATTTAGAATTTACATACAAATCAGGAATCAAGTTCTTTTTAGCATCTTCAGAACCCTCTTTTTTTCCATCAAATGCATCTAATTTTTCTTTATAATATTGTTTTAAATTCTCCTTTTGAATCAGTGCTTGAAATTCTTTTGGCGTAAGAATTATGGGGTATTTTATGTCATAATCACCAACTTTTGATGTATAATAATAGCGATCTGTTATAGGGTCATAGGTGTATTTATTGATAACACTACTTGGGTCAGGAGGGTTTAAATCTCTAAACGAAAAAGTGGTGGATGTAGAATCACGAACTGTAGGTGTTTGTTGAGACCATAACAAGTAACTAAAGCTGTAAAATACAACTAAAGCAAGGTGTTTAAGTTTCATTTTTGGGCTAAATAGTTTCAATAGTTTTATAAATTTTTTAGGGCTTCTTTGATGATTAGCTCTACAGAGGCATCTGGGGTTTGAGATACAATTTTAACAACCACTCTTTCAGACTGTTTTTTAGCAAATCCCAACACTTCTAATGCAGATAACGCTTCATCTTTGTTTGTATTGTTTGAGGTTTGTATTGAGTCGTCAATATCGTAAATTTTTAGGACTTTGTCTTTTAAATCAATGATAACACGTTGTGCTGTTTTTAATCCTATACCTTTTACTGATTGAATTAGCGCTACGTCTTCTGAAGCTATGCCTTCTCGAACTTGTTTTGGTGTTAAAGAAGATAGCATCGTACGTGCAGTGTTGGTACCAATACCACTAACTGATATAAGAAGTCTAAAAATTTCTCGCTCTGAAGAAGTTGCAAAACCATATAGCTGTTGTGCGTCTTCTTTGACTTGAAAATGAGTAAGTATTTTAATATGCTCATCATCCGTTAATTGTGAAAAAGTGTGTAGAGAAATATGTATAAAATATCCTATACCATTACAATCAACAACAACACTAGTTGGGGATTTTTCTACTAATTTTCCGCTTATATGCGTAATCATACCATAAAACTTAAAATACCAAATGTACTAAAATTATAGTATTTTAAGTGAAGAAAAAATTAGGAGTTCAAATCAGCCTTTTCTTTTTGTTGTGCATCAATCACTGCAACTGCGGTCATGTTTACAATTTCATCTACACTTGCGCCAAATTGTATGATATGGACAGGTTTTCTAAGTCCCATCATAATTGGCCCTATAGACTCTGCTTTGTTGAGTTCTTTCAGTAACTTATAGGTGATATTCGCCGATTCTAAATTTGGAAAAATAAGTCCATTTACTTTTTTATTTGCTAATCTTGAAAACGGAAAATTTGCTTTTAACATTTCACTATTAAGTGCAAAATCTGTTTGCAATTCTCCATCTATAGACAAATCTGGGTGTCTGCGGTGTAAATAGGATACTGCTTCACGAACTTTTGTTGCTGTCTGATCTTTTGAAGATCCAAAATTTGAATAGGATAACATGGCCATTACTGGCGTAATTCCAAACATTTTCATTACTCCAGATGTCATTTGTGTAATTTTTATCAAATCATGGGCGGTTGGGTTGATATTAATAGCAGTATCACTTAAAAATAGAGGTCCTCTACGCGTAATCATAACGTTAGTTGTGGCTATTCTTGTCGATCCTGGTGCAAGACCAATCAAATCGAGCATTGGCTTTACCACAGATGGGTAATTTCTTGAATATCCTGTAATTAGAGCATCAGCATCTCCTTCATTGACCATCATTGCAGCATAATAATTTCGTTCACGCATGAGTTTTTGAGCCGATAAAAGCGTTTGTCCACGGCGCTCTTGTTTTTTCCAAAACACTTCGCCATACTTGTTTTTTTGCTCAATGTGATCCTCATCTTTAGGGTCAATTATTGTGACATCTGCATCAAATTCAAGTTCTTTTTTTAGGCGTTCTATTTGTTTTTTATTGCCTAATAAAATAGGATGTGCTATGCCTTCTTCATATACAATTTGGGCCGCTTTTAAAACATCCAATTGATCAGCTTCTGCAAAAACAACACGTTTAGGGTTTAATTTTGCTCTATTAAATAACAAGCGAACAATCTTATTATCTGCCCCCATACGATCCAATAAGGTCTCTTCATACTTTCCCCAATCCGAAATTGGTGCTTGTGCAACACCACTATCCATTGCTGCCTTAGCTACGGCTGGTGGTATTTTTGCTATTAAACGAGGATCAAAAGGTTTTGGAATAATGTAATCACTTCCAAAAGTTAAACGCATTTCACCATAAGCAATGTTTACTTGTTCAGGAACAGGCTCTTTGGCTAGTTCTGCAAGGGCAACAACAGCAGCTTTTTTCATTGCTTCATTAATGGTGGTTGCTCTAACATCAAGTGCCCCTCTAAAAATAAAAGGAAATCCTAAGACATTATTAACCTGATTTGGATTATCACTTCGACCGGTCGCCATAATAATATCATCTCTAGTTTGAATTGCTAAGTCATAAGTAATTTCTGGATCTGGATTGGCCATTGCAAATACAATTGGTTTTTTTGCCATAGATTTCAGCATTTCGGGAGAAACTATATTAGAAGTTGAAAGGCCAATAAAAACATCGGCATTATGCATTGCTTCCTCCAAAGTGTCTATTTTTTTTGTTGTTGCAAATTCAGACTTTTGTGGAGTAAGGTTTTCACGATCTTGACATATTACTCCCCTACTATCCAGCATCACAATATTTTCTCGTTTTGCCCCAAAAGACATATATAGTCTTGTGCAAGAAATTGCAGCAGCTCCAGCACCGCTAACAACAATCTGTACATCTTCAATATTTTTATCAGCAAGTTCTAAAGCATTCAAAAGAGCGGCAGCTGAAATTATGGCTGTCCCGTGCTGATCGTCATGCATTACAGGAATATTCAATTCTTCTTTTAACCGTTTTTCAATTTCAAAAGCTTCAGGAGCTTTTATATCTTCAAGATTTATCCCTCCAAAAGTGGGTGCAATATTTTTAACTGTTTTTATAAATTCATCAATGTTTTCAGTGTCAACTTCAATATCAAAAACATCAATATCAGCAAAAATTTTAAACAAAAGACCTTTGCCCTCCATAACAGGTTTCGACGCTTCTGGACCAATATTTCCAAGCCCCAAAACTGCTGTTCCATTCGAAATAACTGCCACTAAATTACCTTTGGAAGTATATTTATAGGCTTCAGATGGATTTTTTTCAATTTCTAAACATGGGGCAGCCACACCTGGAGAATATGCCAAAGATAAGTCACGTTGGGTCGCATATTTTTTTGTAGGAACAACTTGAATTTTTCCTGGAGTTGGTTTAGCGTGATATGCAAGGGCTTCTAAGTCGTGTCTGGTTAGTTTTGCCATATAGTTGGTTGTTATTTAAGTTTACAAAGTTAGCAGTATCCTTGTAATGAGAAAATTTTTATTTATTCTTTTAAAAACTTAATATTTCGAGTTAATCCTGTATATTTTGTGCGTTTTACTGCCGATTTTTTAAATACTTTATTGAAGGTTTCAAGTGTAATTTCTTCCCAGTCTTTCTTGGTCATCGATAGTAGTTCTGGTTTTGGATTAAATAGTGGTTCATTGTGTGCTTTTGAAAAACGGTTCCAAGGGCATACGTCTTGGCAAACATCACAACCAAACATCCAATCCTCAAATTTTCCTTTCATTTCTGATGGAATATTTTCTTTGAGTTCAATGGTAAAATATGAAATACATTTGCTACCATCAACCTTATAGGGTTCAGTAATGGCTTCTGTTGGACAGGCGTCAATACATGCTGTACAGGTTCCACAATGATCTGTAACAGCATGATCTGGTTCTAAATCCAAATCAATAATCAGCTCTGCAATAAAATAAAATGAACCGACTTTTTGAGAAAGTAGATTACTGTGTTTACCAATCCACCCAAGTCCTGATTTCTTCGCCCAAGCTTTTTCTAAAATTGGCGCAGAGTCTACAAAAGCGCGACCATGTACATCCCCAATCATGTCCCTAATATATTCTAAAAGATGTTTTAATTTATCTTTAATGACATAGTGATAATCTATACCATAGGCATATTTGCTGATTTTTGGAGCTTCTGGATCTAATTGTATCTGTGATGGAAAATAGTTATATATCAAAGAAATCACACTTTTTGAGCCTTCAACAAGCAGGGTTGGATTTAATCGCTTATCAAAATGATTTTCCATGTATTGCATTTTGCCATGTTTGTTCTGATTGAGCCATGCTTCTAATCGTGGCGCTTCTTCTTCCAGAAACTCTGCCTTACTTATTCCACAAGATAAAAAACCGAGGCGTTTGGCTTCGGTTTTAATAAGTTGAGAATAATACTCTTTTTTTGACATGCTAAAACAATCCTTTTTGGTAATCTTCTTTTTGACGACCAAGGTGTTTGTAGGCAAGTTCTGTAACTTCTCTTCCTCTAGGGGTACGCATTATAAATCCTTGTTGAATTAAAAATGGCTCGTAGACTTCTTCAATGGTTTCTGGACTTTCACTTACCGCAGTGGCTATTGTTGTAATTCCAACAGGGCCTCCTTTAAATTTATCAATAATTGTTGTTAGAATTTTATTATCCATTTCATCCAAACCATGAGCATCAACATTAAGGGCTTTTAATCCAAATTTAGCAATCTCTATACCTATCTTACCATTGCCTTTTATTTGGGCAAAATCTCTAACGCGCCTTAACAATGCATTTGCAATTCTTGGGGTTCCACGACTTCGTCCTGCAATTTCTATTGCGGCTTCAAAACTTATAGGAACATTTAAAATTTGAGCACTTCGTTGAAGAATAGTCGAAAGCAATTCTGTGGAATAGTATTGAAGTCGGCTACTGATTCCAAAACGTGCGCGCATAGGTGCTGTAAGCAATCCCGAGCGCGTTGTGGCTCCAACTAATGTAAATGGATTCAAATTGATTTGAACAGTTCGTGCATTTGGGCCAGATTCAATCATAATATCAATCTTATAATCTTCCATTGCAGAATATAAATATTCTTCTACAATTGGACTCAAGCGGTGAATTTCGTCAATAAAAAGCACATCTCTATCTTCCAAATTGGTAAGCAACCCTGCCAAATCACCAGGCTTATCTAAAACAGGGCCAGAAGTAACTTTAATCCCCACATTCAATTCATTTGCTAAAATATGTGCTAAGGTAGTTTTTCCCAGCCCAGGAGGGCCATGAAAAAGGGTGTGATCTAGAGCTTCATTGCGCTCTACAGCTGCTTCTACAAAAATTTGTAAGTTTTCCAAAACTTGATCTTGCCCAGAAAAATCATCGAAGGTTAGCGGTCTTAATGCTTTTTCGATGTCATGTTCTTCAGGAGATAAGTTTTCGTCTGTTGGATCTAGATGCTGATTCATAGTCACAAATATAAAGAAAAAGCCTTTCTCGTTTGAGAAAGGCTTTCTAATATATTTGAGAAGTAACTAACAATATTAGTGCTGAAGTTCTTCTTCTCCGTCTTTTAGTGGAATGTGTTGTGGAACAAAGTCTTCATCATGACCTGGCTTACTGTAATCGTATGCCCAACGGTGAACGTGTGGAATTTCTCCAGGCCAGTTACCATGCATATGTTCAACAGGTGCAGTCCATTCCAAAGTATTTGAACGCCATGGATTTTGTTCTGCTTTCTTACCATAGAACATACTGTGGATAAAGTTGTAAAGAAAGACTAATTGCACAAGTCCTGCAACAAGTGCAAAAATTGTAATTAAAATCTGTACATTTTGGGTGTCATCAAAAAGTGGAAAATTACTGTTGGTGTAGTAGCGTCTTGGCAATCCTGCCATTCCTATAAAATGCATTGGGAAAAATACACCATAGGCACATACTGCAGTCACCCAAAAGTGAATGTATCCTAAATTTTTATTAAGCATTCGTCCAAACATTTTTGGGAACCAATGATATACCCCTGCAAATAATCCATATAATGCTGATATACCCATTACTAGATGGAAGTGTGCGACTACAAAATAAGTATCGTGAACATTGATATCAAGTGCACTATCCCCTAGGATAATTCCTGTAAGACCTCCTGTTATAAATGTTGAAACTAAGCCAATTGAAAACAACATGGCAGGATTTAACTGAAGGTTTCCTTTCCAAAGTGTTGTAATATAATTAAATGCTTTTACTGCTGATGGAATAGCAATAAGTAATGTTGTAAATGTAAATACTGACCCTAAGAATGGGTTCATCCCCGAGATAAACATATGGTGCCCCCATACGATTGTTGATAAAAAGGCAATGGCAATAATTGAAGCTACCATTGCTCTGTATCCAAAGATTGGTTTTCTTGCATTTGTTGCTATAACTTCTGACGTTATCCCTAAAGCTGGAAGCAATACTATATATACTTCTGGATGTCCAAGGAACCAAAATAAATGCTCAAATAAGACTGGTGACCCGCCTTGGTAATGCAACACCTCTCCTTGAATAAAAATATCTGAAAGGAAGAAAGATGTTCCAAAACTTCTATCCATTATTAGCAACAATGCTGCAGATAAAAGAACTGGGAAAGACACTACACCAATTACAGCCGTTATAAAAAACGCCCAAATGGTTAATGGCAACCTTGTCATAGACATCCCTTTGGTTCTAAGGTTTAATACTGTTACAATATAGTTCAATGAACCAAGAAGTGAAGACGCAATAAAAATTGCCATTGAAACGAGCCAAAGTGTCATTCCTGCACCTGAACCCCCTTGTGCTAATGGAAGTGCACTAAGTGGCGGATAAACTGTCCATCCTGCTGCGGCTGGTCCTGCCTCAACAAACAATGAAATTACCATTATCACACTTGATAAAAAGAATAACCAATACGACACCATATTAAGGAAACCTGAGGCCATATCTCTTGCTCCAATTTGTAATGGAATCAAAAGGTTGCTAAAAGTACCACTTAAGCCTGCAGTTAATACAAAAAATACCATGATCGTCCCATGAATGGTTACTAATGCTAAATAAATATCTGCATCCATAACGCCTCCTGGAGCCCACTTTCCTAATAGTGCTTCAAAAATTACGTTTGGTTTTTCTGGCCATGCAATTTGCATACGCATTAGCAATGACATTAAAATACCAATAATTCCCATGATTATCCCTGTAATCAAATACTGTTTGGCAATCATTTTATGATCTTGGCTAAAAATGTATTTCGTTACAAAGGTTTCTTTGTGATGATGCCCGTGGTCATCATCGTGTGTATGGGTGTCTACGTGTGCTGACATAATCTTTTAGTGTTACTTCTTAGTGTTTAGTTTTGAACTAATGAATTTTTAAATATTTTTTGCTCTTGCAACCATGCATTGTATTCTTCCTCTGTTTCAATAATAATTTTCATTTGCATGTTGTAATGTGATTTTCCACAAATTTTGTTACACAGTAACAGATAATCAAATTCATAACGATCAAGCGGCTCTTCGCCTTTGGCTTGAAGCTTCTTACTATTTTCGTTTCGAATTTTATTGATATTTCTTACTTTTTCATAAATCTCTGGGTTCAATCGCATTTCTTCAGTTGTAACAGTTGGAGTGAATGCAAATTGAGTAATCATCCCTGGAACACAATTCATTTGTGCTCTAAAATGTGGCATGTATGCTGAATGCAATACATCTTGAGAACGCATTTTGAATAAAATTGGCTTTCCAACGGGTAAATGAAGTTCAGTTGTGATGATATCGTCTTGAGCATTAGGGTCAGATTCATCTAGCCCTAAAATATTAGCGTTGTCTAAGTTAATTAATCTCACATTGGCTTTCCCAAGAACATTGTCTTCTCCAGCGTAGCGTGCTTTCCAATTAAACTGTTGTGCATACAATTCTACAACAATTGGATCTTCCTCTTCATCAATATTCATGATATCATTCCAAGTAAATAATCCATACATAATAAGACCCGCAAGGGTAATTACTGGAATAATTGTCCAGATAAATTCTAGCTTGTCATTATCGGCATAGAAAAGCGCTTTTCTTCCTTTTTCACCTTTATATTTGAAAGCAAAATAATGCAACAAGAACTGTGTAATGGTTTGTACAATAAAGATTACAACCATCGAAATAATCATCAATCGATCTATTTCTGGTCCATGCTCAGAGGCTGAATTTGAAACCAGTGGCAAGTCCCCCCAAAGCGCAAAAGAGATGATGGTGATAAGGTATATAAACCCTAAAAATGCCAACATCAAATAGCCATTTACAGAATTGTCTTTGTCATTTGCAATTTGGGAATTGTCTTTATTTGCTTGTGCTAAATCAAATATTTTAACCATTTGCCAAATCGCGATGGTGATTCCTAATAATATTAATATTGTTAATAAGCCAGTCATTGTACTATACTATCTTTAAAATTTAATTAATAATGAAACTGTTCGCTTTC
>CBFIIL010000036.1:0-15734 GCA_965662485.1 Flavobacteriaceae bacterium
CATTGTTTGGTGTTGGCTCAGGTACAATATTCAAAAATGTATCATCAGTAAATGGTGGAGACGATGGAATTGAGTTCTTTGGTGGCGCTGTAGATGCAGAAAATTTAGTGTCTATAAATTCAGGGGACGACTCTATCGATTTTGCAGATGGTTTTGCAGGGTCTATTACTAATGCTTACATTAAAGGAATTACTAAAGCAGGAATTGAAGGTTCAAATAATGGCGATGATGGAAACCTTGAGCCTGTTACTACTGCCACAATTTCTAATGTTACAATGGTTGTAGACGGATTAGGAAATTCTGAAGGTGCTATCTATTTTAAAGAAGGTGGCGGAAATCTTACCTACACTAACATTATTGTGGACGGTATCAGCCTTGGAATGAAAATAAAAAGTGATGATACTGCTGCACAAGCAAGACTTGCCAATGGCGATTTGGTTATAGAAAATTTTAATTACATCAATGCACCATCTACTTGGGATTGGGGCGGCTATAATTATACTGGTGCAAATACTGGTGCAACTGGTGCTGGAAATGGAGCCAATGCTCCAAGTTGGGCCGATGGTTGGTCGGAATAATTATTTTGAAAATTAGTTAAAAAAAGCTTCCAATGGAAGCTTTTTTATTTGTAATAAAATATTATTAGTAATTAACCGTAACTTCAGATTTTTCGTCCCATTCAATAACGTTAGTTATTTTGGAATCTTGAAAGTCAACTTCTTTTAAAGTATCTTCTGACCAAAAGAACCATTTCCCCGACTTGATCCCATTTTCATAATATCCTTGTGATAATTTATTCCCTTCGTTATCATAACTGGTCCAAAAACCAACTAAGACACCATCTTTATTAAAGGTTCCTTTTTGTGATACCTGTCCGTTTTCATGATAATACGTTGCGTTTATAAGTTCTTCATCAACCTGAAATAATGGAGATTTAAAATCTTGTGCACTAGCAGTTACACCTATGATTAAAAGAGAAGAAATTATATATTTTTTCATGATATTAATGTTTTACAATACAATAATATGTAATATTTAACAATAAATCAACACAAAATTTACATTAACTTAACATTGAAGTTATATAATCAAAATTAATTTTTTAATAATTACATAACAATTATGTTACAATACAGTCATGCTTACTTATTAAATTTGAAATGTCTTAGACAATTTTTATTCATTATTATTTATTAGTTTTTGTCGACTAAAATAAAGTGAATTAATAATATGACTGCCTTGGCCAGGCAGTCTTTTTATTTAAATTTAATGCTTAGGAAACATTAAGTTAACATTGGATTTAGATTTTTGCAGTGACAAAAACTAATATCCAAAATAAAATGAAAAAAATACTATTATTAATTCCTATTTTCTTCTTATCAATTAACACTCAAGCTCAAGAAATTAGCGATACTTCTTTCGGCAAAGGGCTGGTCAATTTTGTTGCAAAGGACAGTACGTTTAGTGTAAAATTTGCACCACGTTTTCAAGTGCGTTCAATGTCATCGTGGGATCACAATGGTGATATTTATGAAAGTCCAGAGCATAATTTTATTGTACGTCGCGCACGTCTAAAGTTTGATGGATTTGCCTATAATAAAAATCTAATTTATAAAATTGAATTAGGACTGTCCAATAGAGATGTCTCTGGAGCAAATGCTTTTAACCGAAATACACCTCGATACATTTTAGATGCTATTATTAAATGGAAATTTGCTAAAAACTGGGAGTTTTGGGCAGGACAAACTAAGTTGCCTGGAAATGTAGAACGTGTAGTTTCTTCAGGTAATTTACAGTTGATCGATCGGTCTTTATTGAATAGTCGTTTTAATATTGACCGTGATTTAGGGATTCAAATACGTCACAAGTCAAATTTAGGAGGAACGTTTTTGACCCGCGAAAAATTTTCTATATCTCAAGGAGAGGGTAGAAACGTGACGGAAGGGAATGAAGGCGGATTACAATATACTGCTCGATTAGAGCTTCTTCCTTTTGGAGCATTTAAATCTAAGGGTGATTACAGCCAGTCCGATTTAAAACGTGAAGAAAAACCAAAATTAATGCTTGGGTTTACATACAACTTCAATGAAGAGGCTGTAAGAGAAAGAGGGTTTGCTGGAGATTACATGGTAAGATCAGACGAAACTATCTATGGAACAGATCAAACCACAATTTTTATTGATGCCATGTACAAATTTAATGGGTTTTCATTTATGGGAGAATATGCAAAGCGTACAGCGGATAATGAAATTGCTACAGAAACCGATGGAGTAACACCAACTGGGGATATTGTTCTTACTGGAAATGCATTGAACTTACAAGCAGGGTATTTGTTTAAAAATAATTATGAAGTCGCTGGTCGTTTTACAACTGTAGATTACGAGTCTGTTACCAGTAAGCTGCCTACAAAACAATATACATTAGGTTTCAATAAATTCGTTGTTGGTCACAAGTTAAAAATTCAAAGTGATATCAGTTATACAACTCTAGACGGTGATGCAAACAACATAACTTTTAGACTTGGATTTGATCTTCATTTTTAATAATGTTTAATTAACACATTAAAACAAAAAAATTATGATATTTGCCAGTATAGCACAAATTAACACTATGGATAATATATATATTTTTATGTTGATTGCCATCACCGTTTTGGCAGCAATAGACATTATCGTTGGCGTCAGTAATGATGCCATCAATTTCTTAAACTCAGCTATTGGTTCAAAAGCTATTTCTGTTCGAACAATCATGATTGTTGCAAGTCTTGGAATTTTTGTTGGAGCAGTGTACTCTAGTGGTCTGATGGAGGTCGCTAGAAAAGGAATTTTTGTTCCTGCAATGTTCAATTTTAATGAAATCATGTACATTTTTATGGCTGTCATGATAACTGATATTTTATTATTAGATTTCTTCAATACTTTAGGGCTTCCAACATCGACTACGGTTTCAATTGTGTTCAATTTATTGGGGGCCGCAGTAATCATGTCATTAATCAAAATTGGTACTTCTGACACGCAAACATTTGCAGATCTGGGAAGCTATATCAACACCAAAAAAGCATTGCAAATTATTCGAGGAATTGTCATGTCGGTATTTATTGCCTTTACGATTGGAGCTGTTGTCCAATGGGTTTCCCGACTGATTTTTACATTTCATACTGAAAAGAAAATTAAAAACTTTGGAGCCATTTTTGGTGCTGTAGCACTGACCGCAATTACTTATTTTATTTTCTTAAAAGGATTGAAAGGAACGCCTTATTACAAAGACTTAAAAGGTTCGATTGAAGGTAATGAAATATATATTATAGGTGCTAGTTTTGCGCTTTGGCTAATTGTTTCTTATGTGTTTCAGGCCATAACAAAGAAAACCATTCTATTGGTTGTAATTGCTGTAGGAACCTTTGGATTGGCCCTTGCGTTTTCTGGAAATGATTTAGTGAATTTTATTGGAGTGCCAATGGCAGCATATCACTCCTACGAAGCATGGGTTGCATCTGGCGTTGATGCTACTTTATTTTCTATGGAAGTTTTAGACAAAAAGGTTCCTGCCGAACCCTTATTACTCTTTATTTCTGGAGGAATAATGGTGGTTACACTTTGGTTTTCCAAAAAAGCTAGAACTGTTGCTGAAACTGAAATTAGCTTATCTCGACAAAGTGAAACTCATGAGAAATTTCAACCAAATTTCATTTCTCGTGGAATTGTAAAAGGAGCAACACAACTCTCTAACTACTTCAGCATAATTGTACCAAAGTCAATACAAGGGAAAATTGAAAAAAGTTTTCAAACTCCTGATATTGTACTTACAAAAGACCAAAGTGTAGATGCACCTGCTTTTGATTTGATTAGAGCCTCTGTGAACCTTATGGTTGCTGGAATATTAATAGCAATTGCTACAACAATGAAACTACCACTTTCTACAACCTATGTGACTTTTATGGTAGCCATGGGTACATCTTTTGCTGATAGGGCTTGGGGAAGAGAGAGTGCAGTCTACAGAGTCGCTGGGGTTTTAAATGTAATTGGCGGTTGGTTTGGAACTGCCATTGGAGCATTTTTTGCCTCTGGTATTGTGGTCTTTTTAATCAATATGAATCCAACAGTTGTTACTCCGATTTTCCTTTTATTGACTGCTGTTTTATTGTATAGAAATTATGTGTCACACAAGAACAAGTCTTCAAAATTATCAAATGAAGACAACTTGAAATCTGAAAGCAGCTCTATTCAGGGAGTAATTCAAGAAAGTGCTGATAACATTTCTAATGTGATTAAAAGATCAAACACAATTTACAGCAATGCCATCACAGGTCTTGCTAACGAAAACACTAAACTTCTCAAAAAGAATAAAAAACAAATCGTCAAACTTTCAAAAGAAGTTGATGAGTTGAGAGATAATATCTTCTATTTTATCAAAAATTTAGATGAATCTAGTGTTGGTGCTAGTGGATTTTACATTGATGTTTTAGGATACCTTCATGATATGGCTCAATCCTTGGAATACATTTCAAAGGTGACCTACAAACATGTTGATAATAACCACAAAAAACTAAAGTTCAAACAAATTAAAGAGTTAAGCGAAATTAGTGAGGCTATAGAAGGTCTTTTTAAAGATGCTCGAAATGCTTTTGAAACACAGTCCTTTGAGAAAATTGAAGCTATAAGTGAACGCAAAAATAATATCTATAGAATTCTTAAATCCAACATTGCATTGCAAGTGGAGAGAACAAGAGGTAAGGACGAATCTAGTCCAAAAAACACAACACTTTATTTCAATCTACTCGTTGAAACTAAGGATATGCTAAAAGCTGCTGGAAATTTGTTAGAAGAATATCAAACAGCATATAAAAATTCTGTGGATTGATAATAATTGTCCCAACACAAAAAACCTCGCACTAGCGAGGTTTTTTTGTATTAATGTTACTTAGGTAGTTTAATTATGATCCACACATCAAACAATCATCTCCTTCAGAAGCTTTGGCTTGTTCAATAAGTGCTTTCATTTCTTCTGCAGACATTGGCTCCACTTCTGCATCCATTGAGGCTTGCTTAGAAAACTTTTGCGCAGTATTCGCTGCCTTCTTCTTTTGTTTTTCTAAAACTTGTGGGGCAGTACCAAGCTCTGTTTTTGGAGCCTCTTTTTTCTTTGTATCCAAAGTAAATTTAATCGCATCTACTGCACTTTTAGTGCGCAAATAATACATCCCTGTTTTTAATCCACTCTTCCAAGCGTAGAAGTGCATAGAGGTTAGTTTTGCCATTGTTGCACCTTCCATAAAGAGATTTAACGACTGAGATTGGTCAATAAAATAACCTCTTTGACGCGACATGTCAATGATATCTTTCATACTCAACTCCCAAACGGTTTTGTACAATTCCTTTATCTCTTGTGGGATAGTGTCTATATGTTGAATTGACCCATTGGCACGCATGATATCTTGTTTTAAACCTTCATTCCAAAGCCCTAAATCAACTAAATCTTCTAATAAGTGTTTGTTTACAACAATAAATTCTCCAGAAAGTACACGACGCGTATAGATATTTGAAGTGTAAGGCTCAAAACATTCATTATTTCCTAAGATTTGAGAAGTACTTGCTGTTGGCATTGGCGCAACAAGAAGTGAATTTCTTACACCATGTTTAAGAACTTGCTTGCGCAGTTTGCCCCAATCCCAAAGACCACTAAGTTCTTCATCTTTTAGACCCCATAAGTTATACTGAAACTTGCCTTCGCTTATCGGTGAGCCCTTGTAAGTTTTGTATGGCCCATCTGCTTTTGCCTCTTCCATTGAAGCCGTTACTGCTGCAAAATAAATTGTTTCAAAAATATCTTGATTTAATTTTTTAGCCTCGTCACTTGTAAATGGTAAACGTAACTTAATAAAGGTATCTGCTAAACCTTGTACACCCAATCCAATAGGACGGTGTCTAAAGTTTGAATTTTCTGCTTCAACGACTGGGTAATAATTACGATCAATTACTTTATTAAGATTACGAGTAACACGCTTTGTAATTCTAAATAATTCTTTGTGATCAAATTTACCATCCTTAATAAACATCGGTAAGGCAATTGATGCCAAATTACAAACGGCAACCTCATCTGGTGAGGTATATTCAATAATTTCTGTACATAAATTTGAAGAACGAATTGTTCCTAAATTCTGCTGATTTGATTTACGGTTTGCTGCATCTTTGTACAGCATGTAAGGCGTTCCTGTTTCAATTTGAGATTCTGTAATTTTTTCCCAAAGCTCACGAGCTTTAATGGTTTTTCTGCCCTTTCCATCTTCTTCGTATTTCGTATATAGAGCTTCAAATTCTTCACTATGAGTGTCTGGAAGACCAGGACATTCATTTGGACACATCAAGGTCCAATTACCATCTTCTTGAACACGCTTCATGAATAAGTCAGGAATCCACATGGCGTAAAACAAATCGCGAGCACGCATTTCTTCTTTACCGTGGTTTTTCTTTAAATCTAAAAAGTCAAAAATATCGGCATGCCAAGGTTCTAAGTATACTGCAAAACTACCTTTTCGTTTTCCTCCACCTTGGTCTACATAACGTGCGGTATCGTTGTATACGCGTAACATTGGTACAATTCCATTGCTCGTCCCATTAGTTCCCGCAATATAACTCCCTGTTGCTCTAACGTTGTGCATTGCTAAACCAATACCTCCAGCAGACTGCGAAATTTTGGCAGTTTGTTTCAATGTATCATAAATTCCATCAATACTGTCCTCTTTCATTGTTAAAAGAAAACATGATGACATTTGTGGCTTTGGTGTTCCTGAGTTGAAAAGTGTAGGAGTTGCATGCGTGAAATACTTTTTAGACATCAAGTTGTAAGTTTCTATTGCAGAATCTAAATCATCAAGATGAATTCCAATAGATACACGCATGAGCATGTGTTGTGGACGTTCGGCTATTTTTCCATTTAGCTTTAGTAAATATGAACGTTCCAACGTTTTAAACCCAAAATAATCGTACCCAAAATCTCTGTTGTATATGATTGTTGAATCTAATTTTTCCTTGTTTTTCATGATGACGTTGTACACTTCATCCGAAAGTAGTGGTGCATCTTTTCCAGTACGCGGGTTGACATAGGTGTACAAATCGTGCATGACCTCGCTAAAGGTTTTTTTGGTGCTTTTGTGTAAATTAGAAACTGAAATACGTGCTGCAAGTCGTGCATAGTCTGGGTGAGCAGTTGTCATTGTTGCTGCTATTTCAGCAGCAAGATTATCGAGTTCGCTGGTTGTAACTCCGTCGTAGAGTCCATCAATGACACGCATAGCAACTTTCAAAGGATCAACAAGTTCATTCAAACCATAGCATAGCTTTCTAACCCTTGCTGTGATTTTATCAAACATGATTTGTTCTTTTCTGCCGTCTCTTTTAATTACATACATACTATTTCAATTTTTTTGCTTTTATGAACCTTACAAAAAAGCGGTTAGTTGGTTGTTCTATCGCATTCGTGGTTGGACAAATGCTCAGTTATTTATTTAAAAAATAGACAAAGTGTTTTTTACTTTATCATTGCTTATAAAATGGTGTTCGTTTCGATGGTTAAAACAGACTTCTAAAAGTCTGTATCGAAGCTATATTTGTTAGTATCCTCTTCTTCTTTGTTGAGGACTCCTGCTTTTTGATATTCTGATACACGTTTTTCAAAAAAGTTTGTTTTTCCTTGAAGTGAAATCATGTCCATAAAATCAAATGGATTTGAGGTATTAAATTCTTTTTCGCAGTTTAACTCTACTAAAAGTCGGTCTGCTACAAACTCTAGGTATTGTGCCATCAATTTTGAGTTCATCCCTATTAAACTTGCTGGAAGTGATTCTGTTATAAACTCACGCTCAATATTTAAAGCGTCTACAATAATTTCTCTTATACGCTCTTTTGGAACTTTATTTATCAAGTGCTTGTTGTGAAGATGAACTGCAAAATCTGCATGTACGCCTTCGTCCCTTGAGATTAATTCATTTGAAAATGTAAGCCCTGGCATAAGGCCACGTTTTTTTAACCAAAATATAGAACAAAAAGCCCCTGAGAAAAAGATACCTTCCACGGCTGCAAATGCAATAAGACGCTCTGCAAAACTTGGTGATTCTATCCATTTGAGTGCCCAATCGGCTTTTTTCTTAATTGCTGGAAAATTCTCAATTGCATTGAAAAGCTTGTCTTTTTCTGCGTCATCTTTTACATAAGTATCAATCAAAAGTGAATACGTTTCACTATGAATGTTTTCCATCATGATTTGAAATCCGTAAAAGAATTTTGCTTCGCTATACTGAACTTCATTAACAAAGTTTTCTGCTAAATTTTCATTCACAATACCATCACTTGCTGCAAAAAAGGCCAAAATATGTTTGATGAAATAACGTTCATCGTCTGTAAGTTTTTCATTCCAATCTGTTAAGTCTTGGTGAAGATCAATCTCTTCTGCAGTCCAAAAACTTGCTTCAGATTTTTTGTACCATTCCCATATGTCATGGTGTTGAATTGGAAAAATAACAAATCGGTCTTTGTTTTCTTTAAGAATTGGTTCTACTTGTGGCATGTTATGAATAGTTTTTTTGTTTTATAAATTGGTGTTATAGCACCTAACAAAGATTTAAAATTGTTCGTTTATATGAAAGTCATTTTTATAAACATTGTCCTTAAGTTTTTAACAACGAGTAGGTTTTTTCTTACAATTTACGAAGCATCTGTTTGCTTTAATTAGCTGACTATCAGTTACTTGAGTATTATTTCTCTCGTAAAGAAATAAGGGGGTCAAAAAAGAAAAAGAATTTGTGTTTTAAAGATTGTTTTGAAAGAGAATTATTTTTCAGCCGCAATTTTTTCAAGTTCTTCGTACCATTGTGTGCCAAACTTTCGAATGAGTGCTTCTTTAACAAATTTGTATATAGGAATTTGGAGTTCTTTACCTAAACTACATGCATCATCGCAAATATGCCATTTGTGATAATTTACTGCAGAAAATTCGCTGTAGTCTTTAACTCTTACTGGATACAAATGACAAGATACTGGTTTTTTCCAATCAATATCACCTTGGTTGTAGGCTTCTTCAATGCCGCAAAGTGCTGTTTGGTGTTCATCAAAAATTACATAAGCACAATCTGCACCATCAATCAATGGTGTTTCATATTCTCCTTCTTCTGTAGTTACAAAAATACCTTGATTTTCTATAGCGTCTATGCCTTCTGGGCGGAGATAAGATTTTATTTTTGGATAAATGGATTGAAGTTGTTGTGTTTCTTCTTTTTCTAATGGTGCACCTGCATCTCCATCAATACAACATGCGCCTTTGCATGCCGAAAGATTACATGCAAAATCATTACTTAAAATATTTTCTGAAACAATTGTCTTCCCAAGCTGAAACATGATGCGAAGATAAAAATTATAACACAAATTCTTATGTGGTTTTTCATTCGATTAAAAAAAAATACTGACCTTTGCAACAACAAAAACCTAACTTATGAATTTTGATGTTAAAGAAATTTTCACGGCCTTTATGGTTCTTTTTGCGGTTATTGATATTGTAGGTAATATCCCTATTATAATAGACCTAAGAAAAAAAGCGGGACATATCCAGAGTGAAAAAGCTTCAATTATTGCTGGTGTTATCATGATTATTTTCTTGTTTGTTGGAGAAAGTATTTTAAAATTAGTAGGAATCGATGTTCATTCTTTTGCTGTGGCTGGTGCTTTTATTCTTTTATTTATTGCCCTAGAGATGATTTTGGGAATAACACTCTACAAGCAAGAGGAAGGGTCTACACTCAATGCCACTGTTTTTCCCTTAGCATTCCCTCTAATTGCTGGGCCTGGAAGTTTGACAACACTATTATCGTTACGCTCGGAATTTCAGATAGAAAATATCATTTTAGCAGTCGTTGTCAATGTTATTTTGATTTTTGCTGTTTTAAAAACTTCCTTAAAAATTGAACGATTTATTGGTCAAAATGGCATTAATATTACGCGTAAAATATTTGGTGTAATTTTACTTGCTATTGCTGTAAAACTATTCACTTCTAACATTAAATTCTTGCTTTAAACCATGAAAATAATTACTTATATCATTTCAATAATAGCACTGGTAATCCTCATTTTTAATATTAGTAAAATTAACTTTGAAGCTCCTTTGGAGGGCGATAGTCATACTGCTGTGGTAACAAGTATTGCTGCGGGTTGTGCAATTCTAATTGCTACACTTATTCGAGTGGTAAAGAAAATTGAGCTTTTGACTAAGAAGTAGTTGCAAATTTATATAGAACTATTAAAGTTCTACATGAACAACTTCAATTCCAGCTTGTTCTAAGAACTTTACTCCTGATAAATCTTTGTAAGATTTGCTGTAAACAACCCGAATGATTCCTGCTTGATGAATCAATTTACTGCAGTTCTGGCATGGCGATAATGTGATGTAAAGTGTAGCCCCTTTGGAAGATTGTGTAGATGCAGCAACTTTCAAAATAGCATTGGCTTCTGCATGAAGAACATACCATTTTGTGTAACCTTCTTCATCTTCACAAAAATTCTCAAATCCCGTTGGCGTACCATTATAACCATCAGAAATAATCATACGATCCTTAACAATAATAGCGCCTACTTGCTTTCGATGACAATAGGATAGTTTTGCCCATTCTCTGGCCATTCTCAAATAGGCCTTGTCGTATTTTAATTGCTTATTATCAGTCATTTGGATTAAGAAAATAATGGGCTTTGAATGATTAATGGTAGCATCAACCCTAAAATAATTGCAGAACTTACCATTACCCAGTCTCTTGTTGAAAAACGAAAAATATTTTGGAAAATAAAACTTATAAATAATACACAAAATACAATAATAAGCTGGCCAATTTCTATTCCAATGGCAAACTCAACAACAGACAAAAAGGTATTTTCATTAGCATTGACCAAAGCTTTAAAGGCATTTGCGAAACCGAGTCCATGAATAAGCCCAAAAAACATTACAATACCCAATATCAAGTAGGATCGGTTATCGGTAGGTTTTCTTGGTGAAAATATATTAAATAGTGCTGCAAAAAATATAGTAATTGGAATGAGCCATTCTGTAACATTGACATTTAGGTTTACAATGTTAAAAACTCCAAGCAATAGACTTAGCGTATGCCCCAATGTAAATACAGAAATCAAGATTAATAGACGTTTCCAGTCTTTAAAAACATAGGGAAGCGCAAGAAGCACTACAAATAAAATATGATCATAACTACTGAAACTAACAATATGATACAATCCCAATTCTAAAAATTTCAAAAAACTTTCGAGCATTGATTAAATATTTAGTTCTTCAAAAATACTAAAATAATTCTGCTCTGTGCTTTTACTCACAAAATAGTTATGGGGAAGTTAAAACTTCCAGACCACAATTCAAAAATGTTTCATATTCTTGATTGTCAGGTGTGTAGCCTACTGGTGGGTTCAAAATTGTTTTGGCGTCGGGACTTAGTAAAACATAAAAAGGTTGTGAGTTAGACTGGAAAAATTGAGTTTGAAAATGAGCCCACTTATGGCCGTAGTTTTCAAGTAATCGTGCGCCTCCGTCTTGTCGTTTTACTATTAGTTGTTCGTCTTTTGGAAGTTCTTTTTTGTCATCTACGTACAAAGAAATCAATACATAATCATTTTCAAAAAAGGGTTTTATATTTGATTTTGGCCAAATATGTTCTTCCATTTTTCGACAATTAACACAAGCATATCCTGTGAAATCCAAAAGAATAGGTTTGTTTACTTTTTTTGCATAAGCAACACCTTCTCTTAAATCTTTAAAACATTCAAAATTATTTGGACAGTCGTTAGGGTAAAGAAAACTGTAGCCAACAGGTGGTGCTAAGCCACTCAATAGTGTCAGCGGGGTAAATGTTTTTGTCGTTTCATTTATTCTAAATCCTGATGCTAGATAGACTACAAATGCAAAAACAAGCACTCCCGAACTTATCCTAAAGAAGGATAGTTTTTGTAAAACCCCATCATGAGGAAATTTAATTTTTCCTAATAGGTAAAGAGCTAAACCAAAAAAGACTAAAATCCAAATGCCTAGGAAGACCTCAATTTTTAATATCCCCCAATGTTGTACAAGATCAGCATTAGATAAAAATTTAAATGCTAGTGCAAGTTCTAAAAACCCAAGGATAACTTTAGTTGTATTGAGCCATCCTCCTGATTTTGGCAATGCATTAAGCATGTTTGGAAACATGGCAAAAAGCGCAAATGGCAGTCCAAGTGCTACGCCAAATCCACCCATTCCAGCAGTGAGTTGCCATGCGCCTCCATCTGAAGAGAGCGAACCTGCCAAAAGTGAACCTAAAATAGGCCCTGTACACGAAAATGAAACAATGGACAACGTAAGTGCCATAAAAAACACACCTAAGATTCCACCAACGCCCTCGCCTTTGCTTGTTGCAGATGTCCAGCTCGATGGAAGTGTTAATTCATAATATCCGAAAAATGAAAATGCAAAAAATATGAAAATAACAAAGAAAATGACATTAAGCCAAACATTGGTTGAAATTTCATTCAATATGTCAGGATTTACTGAGTCTAAAAGATGAAAAGGAATGCTTAAAATAAGATAAACAAGTACTATGAATACACCATAAAGTATGGCTTTTGATAAGCCAGATTTGGAAGTCGAATTCTCAGCTTTTTTGGTGAAAAAACTTACAGTGAGTGGTATCATTGGAAATACACACGGTGTAAGTAGCGCCAAGAGCCCGCCCAGAAATCCCAGACCAAAAATTCGCCATAGCGTATTTTGCTGGGTGAGGTTTTGAGAAATTGAATCCGATTGCAATGAACACGGAGTTGTTGATTTTGAAATTTGTTCTGGAGAAATTCCATATAAAATTTCATTTGAATTTTTAGAAATGTCCCTCCCTTGAATTGCAGAGTTTTCTGCAACTATAAATCCTTTTTCTGGGGTGTAATTAAAACTAAATGGGTTGTCAGGTTTGTAAGTACATTTTGTGTCATCACAGGTCATATAATCTATATTACCTGACAATGTAAATGCTACTTCTGAAACTTCTATACGTTGTCTAAATTCTGCTTTATCAAAAAACTTGGATACAACCATATCAAAAACGGGGTCGTGTTTTGTGACTTTATTTAACTCACTGTCTTCAATTTCGCCTGTAAGTTGAAATGCAGGATTGTTTTCAAAGGTAAATAATGTTGGCAGAGGGCCTCCTTCCTCTACTTCTAAAGCATATATGGCCCAATTTGCATCAATATTGGCTGTAAAAACAAGGGTGTATTCTGTTTTTGATTGTTGTTCAACTCCAAGTTCCCATTGAACAGGGTTGAGGATTTGGGAAAAACCCAATGAGGTTGATAAGAGAAAGATTAAGGTTATAAAATATTTCATGATACGTAGTTCTAAGGATATTTACAAAGAACTTAAAAAAATAAGACACCACAAAAAAAGGAGTATTTATTTAACTTTTAGGATGTCTTTTAGAGAGTTTTTGTAAGAAGATGTTGTTTCTGAAATAAATTCTTCAGCGGATAATCCTTCCGTTTCCTTAAACCATTGCTCACCATTTGGACCAAACTTCTTTTTTAAATTTCTTTTACTCCATTGCATCATTTCATAAATAATTGGATACATATCTATACCAGAATCTGTGAGATAGTAGATTTTGGTTTTTTGATCATAAGGCAATTTGGTCACTTCAAGTAACCCTTTGTTAGTGAGTAATTCCAAGCGATTTGCCAAGATGTTTGTTGCAATTTTTTCTGGGGATTTTAAAAACTCCGTAAAGGTTTTCTTCCCCATAAAAATATCCCTGATGACCAATAACGACCACTTATCCCCGACAATATCGAGAGCGTTTGTTAGTGGACAATCCGACCTATTCGTTTTCATTTTATTTGTTTGTTGGTGCTAAATTATGAATAAATCATGTTTCTTTAATTTAATTTAACTTTTAATTAAAAACAAAAATATTCTTATAAATAAATTTTAAAACTAAAGAAAGAGATTTACTATTTTTGATTTTCAATTTAAATAGTTTTTAATGAGAATTATCTTTTTATTTTTTTTGTGTGTTTCTAGTAAAGTTTTTGCACAAAATTTACCGTTAGATTTTGAAAATGATCAAGATGTTTTTTCCTCTTTTGGAGAAGGCTGTGCATTTTACAAACAACCTGATACATCAAATACTTCCAATACTGTGGGCGTGATTCAAAATGCAGGTAATGATATTTATGAAGGTGTTTATTTAGACTTAATACCAAATATCAACTTCGATAATTCTAAACTTGTAAGTTTTGATTTTTACTCAAATATAGGCCCAACGACTATTCAAGTAAAATTTGAAGGCAGCGATTCGGGATTTGGCGATGCTTTTGTTGAGGCTACAGTTCCTGGAAATGGATGGTCTCAAGTTCAACTAGATTTTTCTCAGGCCAATATCATTGGCCAAACTGGGACGCAAAGTCTATCAGGAAATTTTAGTAGAATCGCTCTTTTTGTGGCACCTGGACAATTGTTATCGGGCACTTTTTATATCGACAACATCGATGGAGGTGAAAGTACAATTACTACATTTGACGAATTGGTGTGGAGTGATGAGTTTGACGACTACACAGGTGCACCAGACCCCACAAAATGGCATCATCAAGTTATCCCCATAATCAATGGTACAGATTGGGCTAACGGTGAGCTTCAGCATTATACCGATCAAATTTCAAATTCATATGTTAGTGATGGAACTTTAAAGATAAAAGCTATCAAAGAAAATTACACCTATAACGGTGTAAACAAAAACTATACCTCAGCGCGTTTAAATTCGAAATATGCCTTTAAGTACGGCAGAATTGATGTTGGCGCAAAACTTCCTGCAGAGGCAGGAACATGGCCAGCGATTTGGACATTAGGCGCTAATATTAATGAACCTGGAAACTACTTTGGCAACACTTATGGAAGTGTGGGATGGCCAGACTGTGGCGAAATAGACATTATGGAACAAAATGGATGGGACAAAAGTATTACTTACGGATACATGCATTATAAAAATTTGGCTTCTGGTCTGTATGAAAATCAAGGTACAACAACACCAATCAACGATTCTAGTGGTTCCTATCATAAGTATTCTCTAATTTGGACAGAAGATGTGATTCAAATTCTCTTAGACGATAATGTGTTTTTTGAACGTCAAAACAATAACGAACTTCCTTATGACAATCCTCATTATATTTTGCTAAATATTGCTATGGGAGGGAATTTGGGCTTGTTGCCAGGCACGGAAATTCCTGAAAGTTTCAATGATGCAATAATGGAGATAGATTATGTCCGAGTATATCAACAATCTCCGCTAAGTCTGAATGCTAGTGGGCAGATTTCAAAGGCTTCAATATCTCCTAACCCTGCACAAAATATGGTTAAAGTCTCCTTGAATTCTGATGAATTAATTAAAAACATCCAATTATTTGATGTTACTGGAAAGTTGATTTTAAATCAGAACAATATTAATAAAAGCAGTACTAATTTATATGTTTCAGATTTAAATTCTGGGCTTTATATCGTTGTGATAAAAACAAACAAAACCGTCATCACAAAACGATTGGTTATACAATAAAAAAACCTAACTCCGCTGGAGTTAGGTTTTTAATTATGTCGGGATGACAGGATTTGAACCTGCGACCACACGGCCCCCAGCCGTGTACGCTAACCGGACTGCGCCACATCCCGTTTTGGAGGGG
>CBFIIL010000037.1:0-12506 GCA_965662485.1 Flavobacteriaceae bacterium
TTTGCTCATTTACAAATTCAATACCTTATTTCACAAATTTAACATTCCATGTCTAAAATTACAATTTCTATGTCAATTAATTTTTAAATAATTTAACCAAACCAATTCTTTGCTTTTTATTTTCAATTCGATATTTTAGCTAAAGATCTTACTTATGAAAGTTTTTAAAATTTTATGTTTTTTATGGTCGGTGTTTCTATCAGCACAAACCCCATATCCTCAAGACTACTTCCGTTCGCCATTAGATATTCAACTCGTGCTTTCTGGTACATTTGCAGAGCTTAGATCTAATCATTTTCATTCTGGATTAGATATCAAAACCAATGGAAAACAAGGTTTAAAAGTATACGCCGCTGCTGCTGGATATGTGAGTCGAATTAAAATTTCTCGATATGGCTATGGAAAAGCGTTATATATCACACACCCCAATGGCTACACTACAGTCTATGCTCATCTTCAAAAATTTTCACCTGAGATTGAAGCATATATAAAAAAACAGCAATATCAAAGAGAACGATTTGAAATTGAGCTTTTCCCAAAACTCAACGCCCTAAAAATAGAATCAGATGCATTAGTTGCTTTCTCTGGTAATACAGGCGGTTCATCTGGGCCACATTTACATTTTGAAATTAGAGATAAACAAGAATGTCCTATAAACCCCATGCTTTTTGGGTTGGATATAAAAGACACAACTGCACCAGAGTTATATGAATTATATGCGTACCCCATTTCAGAGAATAGCCATATCGATGGAGTTCAAAAAAAGAAAAAAATTAGACTAATAAAACAACCCGATGGAAGTTTTGTTGCTGAAGCAGTAAAATCTTTTGGAGAAATTGGTTTTGGGATTGTAGCCAATGATCGGCAAGATTATGCACCTAATAAAAATGGTGTTTCAAAAATTGAAACCTATTTTAACGGACAAAAATCCATTAAGATTGATTTTAAAAGATTTTCATTCAGTGAAACCAAACACATTAATCGTTTTATAGATTATGCCCACTATCGGACTAAAAAAAGAAAAATACAAAAATTATTTATCGAAAAAAACAATCCTTTAAGTCTATTTACTTTTGAAGAACGTAAAGGAAAACTTAATATTAAAGACAGTACAAATTCTTCGTATACTATTAAAATTAAAGATTTTAAAAACAATATTACATCTGTTCGTGTGCCTATTGTTGGAGCATTTCAAAATATAAAAAAGGTAGATTCAATTCCATTAAATTATACTTTTGTTAATGCATCAGAACAAGCCATATTTGAAGAAAATTCAATACGAGTAGAAATTCCACCTCATGCTTTATATGACGATATTTATTTAGAAATTGAAGTGAAAAATGATACTCTAAAACTACACCGCCCAAACATTCCATTAAAAAAGTCAATGACCATAACATTTGATGTGAGTCATTATGAAACTAATGATTTAGAACAACTTTATATTGCTAGTATTTCTGCATATGGAAAATTGTATTATACCTCTACAAAACGTAAAGGTTCATCGCTTTCTGTAAGAACAAAATACTTTGGAACATACACCCTTGCAACTGATAAAGAAGGTCCAAAAATTACACCTTTAAACTTCAAAAATGGAAGCTGGTTAAGTAATTATCGTTATTTAAAAATAAAAATTTCTGATGCAATTTCTGGGATTAAAAACTATAGAGCAACTGTTAATGGTAAGTGGATTTTGATGGAATATGATTCCAAAACTAAAACTCTTACGCATGACTTCAATGACGGAGTTTTAACTGATACGAAAAATAATTTAAAGCTTATTGTGACAGATAATGTGGGAAATAGTTCTAAATTTGAATCTGTATTTTACAGAAAATAAACCTTTTAAGATTTGAAAATCAATTATTTATATTCATTATTTGTTTTTTTTCTAATTGGCCAACTTCAACTAATGGCGCAAACTGCTACACTTCGCGGTGTGCTTTTAGATGAATTGAACAATCCCATTGAAAATGCAACTATTTCTGCCAATTTGAATGGAACTATTTCTAACTCTAACGGATTTTATATTCTAGAAATTCCTGCAAATGAAGATATAAACATTGAGTTTTCTCATATTAATCACAAATCTGTTCGTGTTATTTTTAACTTAAGAAATGGACAAGAATTTGAATTTAATCCAGTATTAAAAATAGATATCGAACAAATTGAAACTGTAGTAATTACTGGAACAAAACGCTCTGTCTTTGAAGGAGTTACAACAATTTCACCAAAAATCATACGGACCATAAAAGGTGCTCAGCCGGGGGTAGAAAACCTGTTAAAAACATTACCTGGGGTTAATATTTCAAATGAATTAAGTACACAATATTCTGTTCGTGGTGGCAACTTTGATGAAAATTTAGTTTATGTCAATGGCATAGAAGTCTATAGACCATTTTTGGTACGCTCTGGTCAACAAGAAGGACTAAGTTTCGTTAATACAAATATGGTTCAGGATTTGCAATTTTCAGCTGGAGGATTTCAAGCAAAATATGGAGATAAACTTTCATCTGTTTTGGATATAACGTACAGAAAACCAACAGAATTTGGAGTTCATGCCGATTTTAGTCTTTTAGGTGGAAGTATTACTGCTGAAGGTGCAAGTAAAAACAATAAGTTTTCTGCTCTAGTGGGGTTACGTTACAGAGACAATACGCTACTCGTTGATGCCAAAGAAACGCAAACTAATTATGAACCACAGTTTTTGGATGCACAAACCTATTTGAACTATAAAATTAGTCCAAAATTTGATTTAAGTTTTTTGGGAAATATTTCTTCCAACACCTACAATTATGCCCCAGAAACACGACAGACCAACTTTGGTACACTTCAAAACCCAATTGCCCTTTTGGTATTTTATGAGGGACAAGAACAAGATGCATACAGCACATATTTTGGGGCATTGAATGGATCATATCAGGTTAATGAAAATTTAAATTTACAATTAATTGGATCAAGTTTTCACACCACAGAACAAGAGTATTTTGATATTTTAGCACAATATAGATTAGGCGAGGTTAATAGCAATATTGGAGATGAAAACTTAGGAGAAGTCGAATTTTCAGAAGGTATTGGAGGTCAAATCAATCATGCCAGAAACGATTTGGATGCTTTGATTACTACTGTTGAGCATCGTGGAGATTATAAAAAAAATAAAAATCATTTTCAATGGTCTCTAAAATATACCAATGAAGATATTCGAGATCGCGTTGTTGAATGGGAGGTTATAGATTCGGCTGGATTTTCTATCAATCCTCCAAACTTAGATCAATTTGATAATCAACCCTACACGCCAAATACAGGGCCTCTTGCTCCCTATCTGAACATCCGAGCAACAAATAGTACAATTGTACAGCGTTTACAAGCTTTTGCACAATGGAGCAAACGCAGTAATCTAGGCGCTAGTGAGGTGTTTTATAATTTTGGGGTACGTGCACATCAATGGCATGTGAGCGGCAAAAATATCAACTCAAAACAACAAATGGTATTTAGTCCAAGAGCACAGTTTAGCATTAAGCCCAATGGAAAAAAAGATATGCTCTACAGACTAAGTGGTGGTTTGTATTATCAACCGCCTTTTTATAGAGAATTACGAGGTGCCAATGGAACAGTCAATAGTAATGTTAAAGCTCAACGATCGATTCATTTGGTGGCAGGCCATGAATACAGTTTCAAGCTTTGGAAACGCCCTTTTAAGCTCATATCTGAAGCCTATTATAAAAGTCTATCAGATGTTAACCCTTACACAGTTGAAAATGTACGAATTCGATATGCGGCCAATAACAATGCAAAAGCATATGCCTATGGTTTAGACCTTAGATTAAATGGTGAGTTTGTTCCAGGAACAGAATCTTGGTTTTCGTTTGGATATTTAAAAACAGAAGAAGCCATTGGTGGAAGAGAGTTTATTGCACGTCCCATGGACCAACGTTTGAAATTTGGCGTGCTTTTTCAAGATTATATTCCTCAACTACCAAACATGAAAATGTATCTAAATTTGGTGTATAATACAGGTGTTCCAGGCGGATCTCCAAGTTATGCCGATGTGTATAGCTATCAAAATAGATTGCCAGATTATAAACGTGCAGATATTGGCATGTCTTATGTTCTTGTTGATGCTAAAAATAGACCTAAAAATGGGTGGAAAAAACGGTTCAAAGAACTGGCCTTTGGTATAGAAATTTTCAACATTTTTGATGTTCAGAATTCAATTACCAATACATGGGTTAGAGATGTTTATTCGAAACGCCAATATTCCATTCCAAATTATTTGACACCAAGAGTGTTTAATGTCAGATTAAACATGCGTTTTTAGGCGGGTTCTAAAACAAGATTTTTTAAAACATCAACCACATTTTCTAATTCTTCTTTGGTATTGTAAGAACTGAATGAAAAGCGGATAGAGGGCTTTTTTAAGTCGTCTTCCGATAGAATTTCAGTAAGTACATGCGAACCTTTGTCGCTGCCGCTTTGACAAGCACTTCCCTTGGAACATGCAATTCCTTTAAGATCTAATTGAAATAAAAACAAAGGAGCTTTATCTGCAGAAACTGGCAAACACACATTGACTAAAGTATAGGTGCTTTTTTCAAAATCATCGCAACAACCATTGAATTTTACAGCTGGAATTTCAGACTTTAAACGATTGGAAAAATAAGATTTTAACTCAATAATATATTGTCTTTCAGTCTCTAAGTTCGAGTAAGCTATGGCCAAAGATTCATCCAAACCAACAATATCATGCAAACTTTCTGTTCCGGCACGGCATCCACGCTCTTGAGAACCACCAGTAATAATGGGTTGTAAAGCTAAACCACTTCTTACAAAAGCAAACCCTATCCCTTTTGGACCGTGAAATTTATGTGCGCTAGCAGCCAAAAAATCAATTGGAATTTTTTGTAAATCCAAATGATAATGACCAACGGATTGTACAGTATCGCTATGAAATAATGCATCATATGTTTTACACAATTCTGCAACCAATTTTAAGTCCAAAATTGTTCCAATTTCATTGTTGATATGCATCAGAGACACTAGCGTTTTTTCTGAGGAGTTTCTTAATAATTCTTCTAAGTGCTTTAAATCAACTTCTCCTTTTTCTGTAAGACGAACGTAACTTACTTTTATTTCAGAGGATGATTGTAATGCCTCAACGGTATGCCCTACCGCATGATGTTCAATTTTAGAAGAAATAATATGTTTTACACCTAAATCACAGACTGCAGAACGTAAAACAAGATTGTCGGCTTCTGTTCCTCCAGAAGTAAAAACGATTTCTGATGACTTTACATTAAAATGTGAAGCAATACGTTTGCGACATTGCTCTAAAATAGATTTTGAAGAACGCCCAATGCTATGCGTCGAAGATGGATTGCCATAAGTAGATTTTAAGATTTCCGCCATTTTGTTCGCAACGTCTTCACGAACACATGTTGTAGCAGCATTATCTAAATAAATGGGGGTCATTTTTTTTGATTTAATTTTAACAAAAATAATCAAATTAAATAATTGACAATAACTTTAAATTTATTTCTTAATTCTTTTACTTTTGTAACAAATAGTTGAATTATGCGCAATTGGTTATATTTCTTTTCAGTTCTACTTCTAACAACAGCTTGTGATGATGGCGATGTTTTTAATATTCAATTAGACTTTGACAAGGAGTTATCATTATGTGAAATTCAAACTGCCAATCAAGGAGAAGCTATTACTTCTAGTTTTTTGTTTTATGATACAAGAGAAGATCCATTTGAGTCACTTACTCTATTGATTCCAAGAACTTCGACAACTGAAGCCATGTTTAATCCTGCGTCATCGGGAGATGAACAAACGATTACTATTGATGGCAGTAATGTTCAATTTCATTACAGATCCTACAACGGAGACCCCAATGCGCTAATTTGTGCTGTGATCCCTCCGGCAGGTGTTTCCGTAATAAACAGCTATTCCTCATCAAGCGGAACTGCAAAATTTATTTCAACATTTCAAGATGATGATAATGATGGTGTTCCTACTGCGCTAGAATTTGATGGCGATTCGGATGGCGATGGCATACCCAACTACAAAGACAACGACGATGATGGCGACAATGTACCCACCATCAACGAGAAACCAGATCCAAACAATGACGGCGATTTAACAGATGCGCAAGACAGCGATGGCGACTCTATTCCAGATTATTTAGACATTGATGATGATGGCGATGGTACGCTAACTATCAATGAAGATGAAAACGGCAATGGAAACCTTTTTGATGATATTGCAGTAGGGGCTTCATCCGCTCGTTTTTTAGATGCAATTTTTGCAGATTCTTATACCGTTCAAACTAACAATGCAAATCAGTTTCAGCGCGTTGTTACAATTACCATTACTTTAAATAATTTTGATATTTCTGTTCTTTCAGCCGATATTTTGGAGCTAGGAACATATGAGACAACAATATCGTTCTAGAGTTTCCTGTTCTGAAAAATATAAACCTCTGTAGCACCGTGACCATATTTTTGATAATCAGCAGGATAAAATTTAATACTTTCATAACGCCTTAACAGATATTCGAGTTCCAACTTAAGAACCCCCTCGCCTACACCATGAATAAAAACAACCCGCTGAATGCGTTTTGAAATAGCAAAATCTAAACGACGTTTTGCAGTATCCAATTGTAAGTTAAGCATGTCATGATTTTGCATACCTTTTGTAGAACTCACCAATTGGTGAATATGAAGATCCACCTCCATTGGTGGTTGCTGGCGTGTTTTTAATTTGTTCTTGGAGGGTTGCACTCTTTTTTTTGAGGTTTTTTCAGAAAGAATATTTTGAATGGATTGACCTGAAAAAGACGATGTATTTAAAAGATTATCTTTTATTTTGACCAGCTCTGAAGTCTCAAAAGACATTTCGAAACCTGAAGATGTTTCAATCGTAATTGTATCTCCTGAAATTTCAATCACATGACCAGAGAGGTCATCGTCCAAAACAGATACCTTATCATTTAATTTAAACTTCATTCTTCTTCATCTTCAGTTTGAACTTCATAGGGATTATAATCAGGTTTTTGTCCGATGCCTTTGGATATTATATATAACCCAACAACTAAAAAAAATAATCCAATAACTGAAATTAAAGAATTTGAATAGATTTCAGCATAAATAATTAAGATAGCGCCTAGTAAAAAAAATAGATATTTTATTGAGTTTTGTTTCAAACGACACTTTTTTTAATGAGTTAAAAATAACATCTTTAGTTCAATTTTTCTCAATTGCATATTTATTTTTTTATTTAATAAATTATTTATTAATTTGAGGTGCAACAATACTAATGGCTTTAGAAAACTACATGCTACCCTGTTTGAGCAAATCACTTTTTGGTTTTGAATGTATGGGTTGTGGATTTCAACGTGCTTTTTTTCTTGTGTTTAAAGGTCATTTTGTTGACGCCTTTTGGATGTATCCTGCAATTTACCCCCTCTTAACTCTTGCTGGAATATTGATGATTAGTCGTTTTTATAAGTTTAAATTTTATCAAAAGAGCATCAATATACTCTCTATAGTTTCTATTGCTGTGATTATTACTAACTATCTCATTAAACAAACTATTTTATGAAAAAATCATTAAATACAACACTTGTATACATACTCAGTATTTTAGGTCTTTTATGTTGTTGTTTTTGGGGGCTTGGTGTTTTTCTTTCAGGGCCAGCCTATCTAACAGCCAATAAAAAAGTAAAAGATGCACAATTGAATCCTGAGGATTATGAAGGTAATATTAATAGTATGCAAACCGCAAAAACTTTTGCACTTATTGTCTTGACTATCAATACGCTATTTCTTGCTTGGTCAATTTATTCTCTAGCAACAACAGACTTTTCTGAAATACAACAAGAGTGGCAAAAAATAATGGATGAGATTAATGCAGCGAAATAGAAATTACTAATAGTATTCTACACAAAGACATTAATCCTTAAAAGTATCATATTCATTCATAGGCAACTCGTCGTACCCCATATTGAATAATGTAAAGCCAAAAATATCGGCGTATTGTTCAATGGTTTTGCTTACTGGAGTTCCTGCACCATGACCCGCATCGGTTTCAATACGAATCAAGGTAGGGTTAGTTCCTGATTGCTTACTTTGAAGTTCTGCTGCAAACTTAAAACTATGCGCTGGAACCACACGATCATCATGATCTCCTGTAGTGACAAGAGTTGCTGGGTATTTTACCCCACTTTTGACGTTATGAACAGGAGAATAACCCTTTAGATACTCAAACATTTCTTTATTATCCTCAGAAGTACCATAATCATAGGCCCATCCTGCACCTGCTGTAAAGGTGTGGTAGCGCAACATATCTAGAACACCAACCGCCGGTAAAGCAACTTTCATTAAATCTGGCCGTTGAGTCATTGTAGCGCCAACAAGAAGCCCTCCATTTGACCCTCCACGGATGGCCAGAAAATCGCTAGAAGTATATTGCTCTGCAATTAAATATTCTGCTGCGGCAATAAAATCATCAAATACGTTCTGCTTTTTCGTTTGTGTACCCGCATCATGCCATTCTTTTCCATATTCTCCTCCCCCACGAAGATTTGGTACTGCATAAACACCGCCTTGTTCCAACCAAACCGCATTGGTGACACTAAAACTTGGATTCAAACTGATATTAAATCCTCCGTATCCGTAAAGAATTGTTGGATTTTTTCCATTGATTTGAAGGCCTTTCTTGTGAGTTATCATCATAGGCACTTTTGTTCCATCTTTGGATGTATAAAACACTTGTTTACTTTCGTAATCGGAGCTGTCAAAATCTATTTCTGGTTTCCAATACAACTCAGAAATCCCTGTATCTACGTTAAATTTATAAATGCTTGATGGTGTTTTGTAGTTTGTAAATGAATAGAAATCAATAGTTTCATCTTTTTTACCTCCAAATCCTCCAGCATTTCCTAGACCTGGAAGTTCTATATCTCGAACAAAATTACCATCATAATCATATTGTTTGACTTGAGATATCGCATCAACCATATATTCCGCAAAGAAATAGCCACCACCCGTTGAGGGATTCAAGACATGTTTTGTTTCAGGGATAAAATCCACCCAATTTTTGGGTTTTGGATCCCTTGCATCTACTGATACTATTTTTTGATTTGGCGCATTCAAATTTGTAACGAAATACAATTTATCGTCAACATTATCAATCAAATAAGTGTCACTTTTGGTATGATTAAGAATTGTTATTAGAGGGCTATTTGGAGCATCTAAATTCTTGAGAAATAACTTATTTCCAGAGGTTGAAACGCTTGCCGAAATAATTAAAAATCGATCATCCTCCGTTACTCTTGCACCAATATAACGGTGTTTTTGTTCTTTTTTACCACCAAAAATCAAAACATCTTCTTTTTGAGGAGTGCCTAGTTTATGGAAATACACCTTGTGTTGATCTGTTTTTGCAGAAAGGGCACTTCCTTTTGGTTTATCGTAACTTGAGTAATAAAAACCTTCATCTTTGTACCAAGACATTCCACTAAATTTAACATCTACCAATGTGTCTTCAATAATTTTTTTGGAGACCACGTCCATAGTAATAATTTTCCTCCAATCGCTACCTCCTTCAGAAATACTATAGGCCAAAAAACGACCACTCTTGGAAAAACTGGTGCCGCCTAGTGAAATCGTACCATCTTCTTTAAACGTATTAGGGTCAAGAAAAATTTCTGCCGTTGATGGTGCATCACCAGTTTTGTAGCGGTATATGACATATTGATTTTGAAGACCATTATTTTTATAAAAGTAAGTATAATCGCCTTCTTTAAAAGGTGAGCCTATTTTTTCATAATTCCATAATTTTTCCAGACGCTCCTTTAGTTCTTTTCTGTAGGGAACATTTGAAAGGTAGTCAAACGTTGTTTTGTTTTGTGTATTTACCCATGCTTCGGTTTCCTTACTTCTATCGTCTTCTAACCAGCGATATGGGTCTTTTACTTGTACACCAAAATAGTCATCAACGGTATCAACCTGAGATGTTTTTGGGTATTTTACATTAATATTTCTACTGTTTTCTGCATTTTTATGACATGCCATTACGCTTGATAATAAGAATAAATAAAAAATGTGTTTCATTGTATGGGATTTAAAATTTTGAAAAATACGTACTAACTTTAATTTAAAAAGCTAAACTTCAAAAGTTTTCAACGTTTTAATGATAATTGTTACACAATCAAGTAATTGTTCTTTAGTCATCACCAAAGGCGGTGCAAAACGAATGATATTTCCGTGCGTTGGTTTGGCTAATAATCCGTTATCACGAAGTTTTAAACAAATATTCCAAGCCGTATCACTGTCCTCTGAATCATTAATTACTATAGCATTTAACAACCCTTTTCCTCTAACAAGTTTTACAATTGTACTGTTTTTGATATAATCATTTAACTGTGCTCTGAAAAGTTGTCCTAATTGCTCTGCATTTTCTGTTAGTTGTTCATCTTTAATGACTTCAAGTGCTGCAATAGCAACTGCTGCGGCCACTGGATTCCCTCCAAAAGTACTACCATGAGAACCAGGTGTTATGACCTTCATAATATCATCATTAGCCAAAACAGCAGAAACAGGATAGACGCCTCCACTTAACGCTTTACCCAAAATCAATACATCAGGTTTTACGTCTGGAGTGTCTGAACAATCTTTATTGACACAACTGCAATTGCCACAAGTTGCTAAAAGGCGACCCGTACGAGCAATACCTGTTTGAACTTCATCGGCAACAAACAAAACATTGTGTTCTTCACACAATGCCTTGGCGGTTTTTAAATAATCTTCTGATGGCACATAAACTCCTGCTTCCCCTTGAATGGGTTCAACCAAAAAACCTGCGATATCACTGTGTGTTTCTAGTACCTTTTGTAAAGCATTACTATCATCATATGGAATTTTGATAAAACCATCGGTATAGGGACCAAAATGTTGTCTTGCTGTAGGATCGTTAGAAAAAGAAATAATTGTTGTTGTTCGTCCATGAAAGTTATTTTCACAAACAATGATTTTTGCTTTATTTTCAGGAATACCTTTAACTTTATATGCCCAACGGCGTGTGATTTTTATGGCCGTTTCTACAGCTTCTGCACCCGTATTCATAGGTAATACTTTATCAAATCCAAAGTACTGAGTAATATACTGCTCATAAGGTCCTAATTGATCATTATAAAACGCCCTTGAAGTTAGTGTTAAAGTTTCAGCTTGACGCTTCATTGCTCCCACAATAGCTGGATGGCAATGTCCTTGATTTACAGAAGAATATGCAGATAAAAAATCATAATATTTTTTACCCTCTACATCCCAGACATAAACGCCTTCACCTCGATTGAGGACAACGGGAAGGGGATGATAATTATGAGCGCCATAGTTGTGCTCCAAATCCATGGCATCTTTTGGTGAAAGTGTATTTAAAAGAGGCATTTTTTAAAAAATTTAAGTAAGAAAAGTACAATTCCTTCTTATGGAGAGAAATCACCCATGATGTGCAAATTAATAAGTTTTTTTATTTTTTTAAAACAAAATCCAAATTATTAGATAAAATCAAAGAATAATGTGACCATTTCAATTTTTTTGTGTCTAATCAAATACAGAAAACTAATTAAAAACATTTTACTATGGAACAAGTTGAAGAATCAACAAAAGAACTAGGCGCTAAAGTTTGGGAGAGTTTTAGCTATTTTATGAATGAAATTGGGCAGTTTATACCAAAATTACTTGGTGCCCTCTTATTTTGGTTTGTAGGCCGATTTATTGCTCGCTTACTAAGAAAATTAATTGTCAAATTTGCGAAACTTATCAAAATTGACACTATAGCAGATAAGGTGGAACTCGATCAAATGTTAGATCAAATTGGAATTAAACACAAATTTTCAACCATAATAGGTAATGTTATTTACTATGTATTACTACTCATAGTTTTACTTACCGTTTTTGATATTTTGGGTCTAACAGTAGCCAAAGAACTATTTGATAAAGTTGTGGGCTTCATTCCAGATATATTTATCTCTATTATTTTGTTTGTTTTTGGATTGTATCTCGCCAATTTTGTACGCGATTTTATCAATGGAAGATTACAAAATATGAACATTGAACAAGCCTCTGTGATTGGCTCTATTGCAAAATTTGGAATATTATTGATTGTATTTTCAATGATTTTATCACAATTAAACATTGGAAATGATTTGATTTCAAAACTGACCCAATATCTCTTTGCTGCTATTGGTCTAGGTTTGGCCATTGCGATTGGTCTTGGTGGAAAAGATACTGCCAAAGAACTTATTGATCGGGTATTCAAACAAAAATAATACTATAAAAAATCATTTTTTAATGCTGTTCCATAGGGACAGCATTTTTTTTTAAAGTATTTTTGTAGCTATGCGTAGAAAAAAAGCAAAAAAAGAATTTTTTGAAGTTGAAGTTATCGATGCTGGAGCAAAAGGGAAAAGTATTGCCAAAGCACCGGACGGTAAAGTTATTTTT
>CBFIIL010000038.1:0-12295 GCA_965662485.1 Flavobacteriaceae bacterium
CCAATTTTTTTTCCTAAAACTGCCTCTCCACAAGCAGCACCCAAAACAATTTGTGTTAATGAATCCATAAGCTGAAGCAAAAATACATATCTGTTTGATTGTAATACTAGATTTAACTTAATTTTATTTAATTCAAAAAATGAAATAAAGTTCAAGAACTATTGTTATAATTTTTTAAAAATTGTAATATTACACTCATATGAAAGCAGCAAGCGTCGTTGAACTCCGCAAAGAGTTAGAACATTTGGATAAGGAAAAACTCAAGCAACTTTGCTTACGATTAGCACGCTTCAAACTTGAAAACAAAGAACTCCTTACCTATCTTATTTTCGAATCAGAAGACGAATCAAGTTATGTCCAAAGTATTAAAAATCAATTAGATACACTTTTTCTAGACATCAACACCAACAGTTATTTTTATGTAAAAAAAAGAATACGAAAAATTTTGCGTCGTATTCGAAAATTTGCTCGCTATTCCAATCAACCTGAAACAGAAGTGGAATTACTATTATATTTTTGTTTGAAAATGCAGGATATCACCCCATCGATATTTAAAAATAAAACACTAACAAATATTTACAACAGACAGGTTGAATCTGCACAAAAAAAGACGAAAAAACTTCATGAAGATTTACAATATGATTACAACCTTCAAATTGAAGATTTAAAACATTAATTATGGAAATACTAGGAATAGACATTGGAGGATCTGGAATTAAAGGTGCTATAGTAGACACCAATAAAGGTGAAATTATTAGTGAAAGACTACGTATTCCTACACCAAAACCTGCTACACCGGAAGCTATTTCTGAGGTTATAAAAACGCTTTGTAATCAACACCAATGGAATGGTGTTGTGGGCGTTTCATTTCCAACAATTATAAAAAAAGGAAAAGCCATGCATTATGGCAATTTAGATAAATCTTGGAAAGGCACACGAGTTGACAAACTGTTTAGATCAAAAGTTGGTGCAGATTTTTTTGTAGTGAATGATGCCGATGCTGCTGCAATGGGCGTTATGGAATTTGGAGAGGGAAAAAATGAAAAAGGTCTTGTCATGACTATAACAATTGGAACCGGAATAGGCTCTGGAGTGTTTTTTAATGGAGAATTGTTATCTAATTTTGAGTTGGGACGTTTGTATGGAAAAAAGGGTGATATCATGGAATCATTTGCTTCAGACGCCGCTCGAAAACGCAATGATTGGGAATTTAAAAAATGGGGTAAACGTTTAAATTTTTTCTTAAATCATGTTGAAAAAAGTTTCAATCCAGATTTAATCATTCTTGGTGGTGGCGTCAGTAAAAAAATAGATCAATTTGCTAAGTACATTGATATTGAAACCCCTTTTAAAGCAGCCAAACTCAAAAATAATGCTGGAATTATTGGTGCATCACTTTTTGCAAAAAGAAATTGTAAATAAAAACTAATTTAAAATCCTAAAAACGAGTTCGTTGTACAAGTCTTTTGGTTTCAAATTAGCATCTACACCCTTGCTTTTTGTATCCATAGTTCGCAATGTTTGAAAAACTCCACTAATACGTCGCATAGGGAAATTTCTGGCGCCAACAACATAATCATCTAAAAAATAAGGATTTACCCCGATCGCCCTAGAAAGAGTCTTTGGATTTCTGTCAGAAACGGTATGTAAAGTCATCAATTTTGTAAAAAAATTATATAGGGTTGCTATCGTAACCACCATTGGATGTTGGTTTGGATTTTCAGAAAAATAACGTACAATTTGATAGGCTTTTTTGTGATTGAGCTGTGCAATAGCGTTTTGTAATTCAAAATTGTTGTAATCTTTTGAAATTCCAATATTTTCTTGAATGAGCTCTGGAGTAATCGTATTTTCATTACCCATAACAAGCTGTAATTTAGTTAGCTCGTTAGAAATTTTAGACAAATCATTACCTAAATAATCACTCAACAAATAGCTTGCTTTTGGGGTGATTTGAAGGTTTTTTTTCTGTAACTCACCACTAATAAAAGCTGGGATTTTACTGTCGTAAACTTTTTTACTTTCAAAAACAACATGTGCTTTAGATAAGGCCTTGAATAAGGCTTTTCTTTTATCGATGGTTTTATATTTATAACAAAAAACTAATGTGGTTGTAAGTTGTGGATTTTTAGTGTATGATAATAATTGTTCAATCGTTCTGCTTAAATTTTGTGCTTCTTTAACAATGATAACCTGGCGACTTGCCATCATTGGAAAACGTTTTGCACTAGAAACAATAGCATCTATTGAAGTGTCTTTTCCATAAATTACAGTTTGATCAAAACCACGCTCGGCCTCTGCAAGTACAGAAGTTTCTATATAAGACGAAATCTGATCAATAAAAAAAGACTCCTCTCCCATCAAAAAATAAATCGGATGAATTTTTCCGGATTTAATTTCATTTAAAATAGATTGTACTGTCTGCATTAAAAAAAAATTAGCAAATTTGTAAAGTGCAAAAATTAAACTTTCCATCATACAAATTCAGGATCAAAAATAGCGAAAATAAAACGCAAATCTTTGATGAAATCCGTAAAAAATTTGTAGCACTTCAACCAGAAGAATGGGTGCGACAGCATTGTTTGCACTATTTAATTCATGTGAAAAAATATCCAATTTCATTGATTAATGTTGAAAAAGAACTCTATGTCCATCACCAAAAGAAGCGTTATGATATTGTAATTTATAACAATGACGGCAGTGTCTTTTGTATTGTTGAATGCAAAGCCCCTGGTATCTCAATAAATCAAGAGGTTTTTGATCAAATTGCGCAATATAACTTAACATTAGACACCACTTACATGATGATTACTAATGGTATAAATCATTATTATTGCACTATGGATAAATCAAATAAATCATACCATTTTTTGGAATCCTTACCTGATTATTTACCACAAAACAACAAAAAATGAATATTGCCATTGTTATATTAAATTGGAATGGAAAGTCTCTTCTTGAAGCATTTCTACCATCTGTAATTAAATATAGTGCTGGACATGATATTTATGTTGTAGATAATGCTTCTAGCGACAACTCCGTTGATTACATTAAAAAAAACCATCCAAAAGTAAAAACCATTGAATATACTGAAAATTATGGTTACACGGGAGCTTACAACAGGGCGGTAAAACAAATCAAAACCGATGTTTTTTGCTTTCTTAATTCTGATGTTTCTGTTACTAAAAACTGGTTGCTTCCTGTAATTGAGTGTTTTGAAAAACAAACAAAAGTTGCCATTATTCAACCAAAAATTTTAGATCAAAAAGACCCCAATAAATTTGAATATGCTGGCGGTGGCGGAGGATTTATTGACAGATTGGGATATCCTTATTGTAGAGGAAGAATTTTTAATTCAATTGAAAATGATAATGGGCAATATGACGATACAAAAGACATATTTTGGGCTTCTGGAGCTTGCTTTTTTGTCCGTTCAAAAGTCTTTAAATTATTAGGTGGTTTTGATGCTGATTTTTTTGCTCATATGGAAGAAATAGACCTATGTTGGCGAGCACATAATAAAGGATTCAGCACCAAATATGTTGGAAATTCAACTATTTTTCATGTTGGTGGTGCAACTCTAAATACTTCAAATCCAAAAAAAACATATTTCAACTTTAGAAACAGCCTTTACACCCTTACAAAAAATGCCAAAGGAACAATATTATTTCTCATTTTATTGCGATTGATTTTAGATGGTATTGCAGGCATACACTTTTTGGCACAAAGAAAACCAAAGCATACTTGGGCTGTAATTAAAGCTCACGGAGGTTTTTATACTAAATTGCCAAAATTACTTAAGTTTAGAAGAGCTAACACTCAAAGAAAGACCTATTCAAAGGTCAATTCAATCGTTTGGAATTATTTTGTTTTAAAAATTTCAAAATATTCTAAATTAAATAATCATTAAATAAACTCGTTTATTGATGTAAGGAATAGATTTTTTTTTAAATTTGATGAAACTTCTAATGAATTAATTTTTTTAACATGAATAAGCTATTTACACTAGGAATTATTTCCGCCTTAATTTTAACATCTTGTGGGCCAAATAAAGAGTTGGTTGCAGCACAAGAAGAATTAAAAGAAACAAAAGATTTATTAAATTCTACTGCGATGAAACTTAATGTTTGTCTGTCAGACAAAGCCGCAGCTGACGCAAGTTTAACAGCCATGAAAGAGCAGTTAAAGGATTTAAGAAAAACCAACGATGCCCTTTTTAGCAGCACAAAAGAAATGACAGTACTAACTACAAAAGGTGCTGAAAACCTTGAAAAAACGTTAGAAAGCTTACAAGAACGTGATTTAAAAATTAGCCGTCTTCAAGATGCAATAACCAAAAAAGATAGTGTTACACTTGCGATCGTATCCAGTCTAAAAAAATCCGTTGGTATTGATGATCCAGACATCGAAATCAATGTTGAAAAGGGTGTAGTTTTTATTTCTATTGCGGACAAGCTTTTATTTAAAAGTGGAAGCTATGTTGTGACTGAAAAAGCAAAAACAGTTCTTGGAAAAGTAGCTAAAGTCATATCCGATAAACCTGATTTTGAAGCTATGATTGAAGGTCATACCGATAGCAGAACTTTTAGTAGTGGTGTACTCATAGATAATTGGGATTTGAGTGTAAAACGATCGACCTCCATTATTCGAGAATTGCAAAAATTAGGGGTTAATCCATCTCAACTTATTGCTGCAGGACGAAGTAGCTATGTACCATTGGTTGATAATGAAACTGCAGAAAATAGAGCAAAAAACAGACGTACACGTGTGGTGGTTATGCCAAAAATTGATCAATTTTATGACATGATCGAAAAAGAAATGAAACAATTGTCTGGTCAATAATAACAACTAATTTAGATAAAAAAAGCCCGGCCTTTTGGTAGGGCTTTTTATTTGAAAGCTAATTCCTTTGGATTATCTTTGCAATGCAATAAAATGATAGCATGAAAATTTCATACAACTGGTTAAAACAATTCGTCAATACTGACTGGGACTCCGAAAAAACATCTGAATTACTTACCGATTTAGGCCTTGAGGTTGAAGGAACAGAGGTGTTTCAATCTGTTAAAGGAGGATTAGAAGGAGTTGTTGTAGGGCATGTTTTGGAGTGTACACAGCATCCCAATGCAGACCGATTAAAATTAACAATGGTTGACATTGGAGCTGACGAACCCCTCAAAATTGTTTGTGGTGCTCCAAATGTGAAAAAGAACCAAAAAGTTGCAGTGGCTACAATTGGTACTACATTATATTCTCCCCAAGGCGAGGCATGGAGCATAAAAAAAGGTAAAATTCGTGGAGAAGAAAGTCATGGAATGCTTTGTGCTGAAGACGAGCTTGGACTTGGAGCTAGTCACGATGGCATACTTATTTTAGAAAACAACGCAGAGATTGGTACCCCATTAGCTAACTATTACGAAGTTGAAAATGATATTGTTTTTGAAATTGGACTAACCCCCAATCGTGCAGATGCTATGAGTCATTTTGGTACTGCAAGAGATTTGCGAGCTGGATTAATACAAAATGGTATCAGTTCTGAACTGATGAGTCCATCCGTTTCTGGATTTCATGTCAACAGTAGAACGCTAAAAATAGATATAGAAGTCAAAAATAAATTAAAAGCTCCTCGCTATTGTGGTGTTACTATTTCTGGTGTTAAAGTTCAAAACTCTCCAACTTGGCTTCAAAATAGGTTAAAAGCAATTGGATTGACCCCCATTAATAATATTGTGGACATCACAAATTTTGTTTTGCACGGACTAGGACAACCACTTCATGCTTTTGATGCCGATAAAATTACTGACAAAAAACTAATCGTTCGGACAGCACAAAAAAATGAGAAATTTATAACGCTTGACGGTGTTGAGCGTACTCTCAACGAAGATGATCTCATGATTTGCGATGCGAATAAACCAATGTGTATTGCTGGCGTATTTGGTGGATTAGACTCTGGTATTAGTGAGCAAACCACCAATATTTTCTTGGAATCTGCGTATTTTGACCCGGTAAGTATCCGAAAAACTGCAAAAAGACATGGCCTAAGCACTGATGCTTCGTTTAGATTTGAACGTGGTGTTGATCCAAATATCACTAAGTATGCACTGAAGCATGCTGCTATTTTAATTACAGAAATCGCCGGTGGCGAAATTTCGAGCGATCTTTGGGATGAGTATCCTACAAAAATTGAAGATGTACAGGTATTGCTCAATTTTGAAAATATCACAAATATTATTGGACAAGAAATACCTCGAGAAACCATAAAACAAATACTCACTTCATTAGAAATAAAAGTCAATAGTGTTACAGAAGCTGGACTTGGACTAACCATTCCTGCTTACAGAAATGATGTTCAAAGAGAAATCGACGTCATCGAAGAAATTCTACGTGTGTATGGTTATAACAACGTTCATATTACAAACAAACTAAATGCCTCAATTTCCACGACATCAAAAAAAGAACAGCACAAAATAGAAGATCATTTAGCTAATCACTTGGTGAGTCTTGGTTTTCATGAGATCATGACCAATTCCTTAACTTCCGAAAAATATATTTCATTGAGTGATCAACTTAGTGAAAATGAATATGTAAAAATTTTAAATCCTTTGAGTAGTGATTTATCATTAATGAGAAGAACAGTGTTGTTTTCTGGGCTTGAAGCTTTAGCTTTTAATTTGAACAGACAACAAACACAGTTGAAATTATTTGAGTTTGGAAAAACATATCACCAATTTAATGGGGAACAACGAGAAGAATTCAAACATTTAGGACTATTCTTGACAGGCCCAAGAACATCAGAAAGCTGGAACACTCCATCCTTAAGTGTTAACTTCTTTTACCTAAAAGGTTTAGTGTCTTCTCTTTTCGAGAAAATTGGCATAAAAAACCTTAAAACTAAACCAATAAAAAGTGATGTATTTGATGAAGGTTTGGCTCTTGCTATAGGAAAAACAAATGCTGTTGAGTTTGGAATTGTAAAACAAAAAATCTGCAAGACTTTCAGTATTGACCAAGATGTATATTATGCTGATTTTAATTGGGATTTAATTTTTGATTGCATCAAATCAACGAAAGTAAAATTTAAACCTATTTCTAAATTCCCAGAAGTTAGACGCGATTTTGCATTGTTGTTAGACGAGGACGTTAGGTTTGAAACAATTTATCAGCTTGCAAAACAAACAGACAATAAAGTGCTTACTGATATTAATTTGTTTGACGTCTACAAAGGTAAAAATCTACCTGAGGGTAAAAAAAGTTATGCCGTAAGTTTTACATTAAAAGATGACTCTAAAACGCTAACAGATAAACAAATAGATAAAATCATGAGCAAGCTTCAACAAAAGTTTGAGAATGAAATTGGTGCTGAACTTCGTTAAAAAAACTATTAATAAACTTAGTCTAAATTACCCTTCTTTAGCAGCAAGATAGCGCTCGGCATCCAAAGCAGCCATACATCCTGTACCTGCAGCAGTAATCGCCTGCCTGTATACATGATCTGCGGCATCTCCACTGACAAAAACACCTTTAATATTGGTGCGAGATGTACCAGGTTCATTAATGATATAACCTGTTTCATCTAAATTTAAAAAGTCTTTAAAAATATCAGTATTGGGTTTGTGACCAATAGCCACAAAAAATCCCGTTGCCGGAATTTCTATCTCAACTTCAGTTTTGTTGTTTTTAACTTTAACCCCTGTAACAACTTGGTCGTCACCAAGAACTTCAACAGTTTCAGTATTAAACAATATGTCAATATTTTGTGTGTTTTTTACTCTGTTTGCCATAATTTTTGAAGCACGGAATACGTCTCTTCGTACAAGCATTGTAACTTTTGAACACAATTTTGAAAGATAATGTGCTTCTTCACAAGCAGAGTCTCCAGCACCAACAATAACGACTTCTTGATTTCTGTAAAAGAAGCCATCACATACAGCACATGCCGATACTCCACCGCCCAATTTTAAATATTTTTGTTCAGATTCTAACCCTAAATACTTTGCGGATGCACCTGTAGAAATAATGACGGTTTGGCAATGAATTTCTTTAGTATCATTGACCCAAACTTTATGAATATCACCAGAAAAATCGACTTTTGTAATCCAACCATCACGAACATCTGAACCAAATCTCTCGGCTTGAGCTTTGAGTTCGAGCATCATTTCTGGACCAGTTACTCCATCTGGATAACCTGGGAAATTCTCAACTTCATTAGTTGTAGTAAGTTGACCTCCGGGCTGAGTTCCTTGATATAGTACTGGATTCATATTGGCGCGAGCAGCATAGATTGCAGCTGTATATCCAGCTGGGCCGGAGCCAATAATCAGGCATTTTACAGATTCTATCGTTTGTGACATATTTTCAAAATTTAGTTTACAAAAATAGATTTTTTAATCATAAAATGAATGTTAAGTTATCAACAGAATGTGCAAACTTATTAATCATGGTTATACAATAAATAAATCTTAACTTTGTGGAAAAGAAAACACAAACAAATGCTAACAATAGGCGTCTACGGAGGAACAGGAAGCGGAAAAACTACAATCGTTGAACAAGTAGTCTCCGAATTTCCATCATCTGAAATCCAGGTTATTTCTCAGGATTCTTATTACAAAGACAATTCAAATATAAGTTTTGAAGAACGTTGTGCGCTTAATTTTGATCATCCAGATGCTATTGATTTCAAATTGCTTTATCAACATGTGTTAGCACTAAAAAATGGCGAAACTATAGAACAACCCGTTTATTGTTTTAAGACACATAATAGAATAGCCAAAACAATTTCAATTTCTCCAAAAAAAATATTGATAATTGAAGGGATTTTAATCATGAATTACCCAAAACTTCGTAGTCTATTTGATCTCAAAGTGTTTATTGATGCGCATAGCGATATACGAATGGAACGTCGTGTGAGTAGAGATATTACAGAACGTGGTAGAACTCCAGAAGAAGTATTGGAACGCTATTTAAAAACGTTAAAGCCAATGCACCAACAATTTATTGAACCCATGAAAGTACATGCTGATTATGTTTTAGAAAATCATAAAAATACAACACTAAATCTATCAGATCTCGTCGAGAAAATAAAATCAATGCTTGTATGAATAGATTAAAGAACATCTTTAAACCATTCAAAAATATTTTTTTGTTGGTGACTATTATTTTTATCGTATGGATGCTATTTTTTGATGCAAACTCATGGTTGATTCAAAGAGAATTGAACAAAGAAATTGATGCTTTAAACGTAAAAAAAGAATTTTACGAAAGTGAAATCAGTTCTGACAAAAAGGAAATCAAAATACTTCAAACACCAGAAGGTGTAGAAAAATATGCCCGTGAGAAGTATAATATGAAAAAAGAAAACGAAGATATTTATATTATCGAGACGGATTCAATAAAGCCAAAAGAATGAAATTTGATGAATTTGAGGATCTATCTTCAAAGGTGTGGAAACAACGCATTCAATTTGAATTGAATGGAGATGATTTTAATTCAAATCTTGTATGGAAATCTTTGGAGGGAGTCGATGTCAAACCCTTTTATCATTACGATTCTGGCATAGCTACACATCCAATTAAACATCAATCTGATGCTTGGAAAATTGGAGAACAAGTGTATGTTCAAAATGCAAAATCAGCCAATATTTTAGCCAAAGAGTGTTTGAACAAAGGTGCAGAAAGCATTTATTTTATTTTACCTAAATCTTCTATAGACATTCAAAAACTTTTGGACGGAATTGATGTTTCAACAATTAGAGTTTATCTGGATTTACAATTTTTAGACCCAAAATTCACTACACAAATTAAAGCATTGAATATAAATCAAAATTCAAAATTATTTATTCTTTCTGACTGTATTGGTCATCTTGCTAAAAGTGGAAATTGGCACAAAAACTTAGTTTCAGATAAAAAAAACACCATCGACTATTGCAATGCAATGACCGGCGTAAAGTCTGTAATTTCAATCGATATGGCACATTACCAAAACGCAGGAGCGAGTATGGTACAACAATTGGCCTATGCCCTAGCTCATGCACATGAGTATATAGTTGACAATGAGCGCTTTAATATATCTAATATGATCTTTAAAGTTGCAATTGGTGGAAATTATTTTTTTGAAATTGCCAAACTTCAAGCCTTGCGATGGCTCTGGCAGACCTTGATGGAGGAATATGGAAAAAATATCAAGTGTCATATAATTTCTGAACCGAGTAAACGCAATAAAACAATTTATGACTATAACATTAATATGTTGCGTAGTACAACAGAAGTTATGAGTGCGGCTCTTGGTGGTAGTAATACGATTATAAATTTACCATATGATGCGCTTTACCACAAAGACAATGATTTTGGAAGACGACTTTCTAGAAATCAATTGCTAATTTTGAAACATGAAAGTAAGTTTAGTGAAGTAAATAACCCAACCGAGGGCACATATTATATAGAGCACCTCACAAAAAAACTAGCCGAAAAAGCTTTAAAATTGTTCAAAGACATTGAAAAGGAAGGTGGATTTTTAGAACTTCTCAAATCTGGAATAATTCAAAGAAAAATAAAAGAACATGCACAAAAAGAACAAGAAAGTTTTAATGTAAAAGAACAGGAGCTTGTTGGTATTCATGTGCAACAAAACAGGGATGAAAAAATGAAGTCTCAACTAGAGCTTTATCCTTTCTTAAAACACAATCCAAGAAAAACATTATTGGAGCCCATTCTTGCAAGAAGAATAGCCGAATCCTTAGAACAAAAGCGTTTGGACAATGAGTAGAAAAAACATTCAACATATCGAACTTTTTTCTTTTGTCACTAAAAATGGTACCAATATAAAAGGCCAAAACAACTCCTACAAAAAAGAGGGTTTATCCAATATTGGACATTTAAATTTTGGTGCAGGAACACCACCATTTTTAAGAGGCCCCTACTCTACAATGTATGTTCGTAGACCATGGACCATTCGCCAATACGCTGGGTTTTCTACCGCAGAAGACTCCAATACTTTTTACAAAAAAAATCTGGCAGCAGGTCAAAAAGGACTTTCTGTTGCTTTTGATTTACCAACACACAGAGGATATGACAGCGATCACGAACGTGTAGTTGGTGATGTTGGAAAAGCCGGTGTAGCCATTGATTCTGTTGAGGACATGAAAATTCTTTTTGATGAGATTCCTTTAGATAAAATGAGTGTTTCCATGACTATGAACGGTGCTGTGCTGCCAATTATGGCATTCTATATTGTTGCTGCACAAGAACAAGGTGTTCGTTTAGAACAACTAAGTGGTACGATTCAAAATGATATTCTAAAAGAATTTATGGTTAGAAACACCTACATCTATCCTCCTACACCGTCAATGAAAATTATTGGTGAAATCTTTGAATATACCAGTAAAAATATGCCAAAATTCAACAGTATTAGTATTTCTGGTTATCACATGCAAGAAGCTGGTGCAAGTCCCGAAACAGAATTGGCCTACACCCTAGCCAATGGGCTTGAATATCTAAAAAAAGGACTTGAAATAGGACTCGAGATCGATACATTTGCGCCTCGACTTTCATTTTTTTGGGGCATTGGAATGAATCATTTTATGGAAATCGCCAAAATGCGTGCTGCAAGACTTTTATGGGCAAAAATTGTCAAACAATTTAATCCAAAAAATCCAAAATCAATGGCATTACGAACACATTGCCAAACCAGTGGTTGGAGCTTAACAGAACAAGATCCATTCAATAATGTTGCTCGGACATGTATAGAGGCTACTTCTGCCATTTTTGGTGGAACACAAAGTTTACACACAAATGCCCTTGATGAAGCAATTGCATTACCAACAGATTTTTCAGCTCGAATTGCTAGAAATACACAATTGTATTTGCAAAAAGAAACGCAAATAACAAAAACTGTAGACCCTTGGGCGGGAAGCTACTTCGTTGAAACATTAACGCATGAAATCGCTAATAACGCTTGGAATATTATCCAAGAGATTGAAAATCAAGGAGGTATGACCAAAGCGATAGAAGCAGGTATTCCAAAACTAAAAATAGAAGAATCGGCGGCAAAGAAACAAGCAAAAATTGATTCTGGAGAAGATATTATTGTTGGAGTTAATAAATATGTTTTAGAAAATGAAGATCCACTTCATATTTTGGAGGTTGACAACGACCTTGTGCGAAAACAACAAATAGAGCGTCTAAAAAGCATTAAAGAAAAACGAAATCAAGATGATGTAGACCGATGTCTTAAAAATATTACTTCCGCAGCACAAAATGGTGAAAGAAATTTATTAGCTTTAGCCATAGAAGCCGCAAAA
>CBFIIL010000039.1:0-12083 GCA_965662485.1 Flavobacteriaceae bacterium
TGTTTGTAACGATTCTAGGGCGAATTTTTTATGCAACCAGACATGATGTAAAAAGTCTTCTTGCATGGTATAAATTTAACCATTACATGGAAAAAACAAAAATAAAAGATAAAGGTTTAATAAAATTTAGAAAAAGATTAGTCTAAATACCCCATTTCACGCATCCAATCATCGTTAAACATTTTACCAACATAACGACTACCATGGTCGTGAAACAGAACCACGACTACATCATCTGGACCAAAATGTTCTTTAAGCTGCAATACGCCTTTTATTGCGGCTCCTGCAGAATTTCCTAAAAACATACCTTCTTCCTTGGCTAATCGTTGCGTATAGACTGCTGCATCTTTGTCAGTTACCTTTGTAAATCCGTTAATTATACCAAAATTAACATTTGCAGGAAGAATATCTTCGCCAATACCTTCAGTAACATAAGGGTAAATTTCATTTTCGTCAAAAATACCAGTTTCGTGATATTTTTTAAATACACTACCATAAGTATCAATTCCCCAAACTTTTACGTTTGGATTTTTCATTTTCAAATAGCTGCCTACTCCAGAAATAGTCCCTCCAGTTCCTACACCCACAACAAAATGCGTTACTTTTCCATCAGTTTGTTCCCAAATTTCTGGACCTGTACTTTTAAAATGTGCTTTGCAATTACTTGGATTGTCATATTGATTTACATACCAAGAATTTGGTGTTTCTTCCGATAATCGTTTAGAAACAGAATAATATGAGCGAGGATCTTCTGGTGCTACTGCAGTAGGACACACCACCACTTCTGCTCCCACAGCTCTAAGAATATCCATTTTTTCTTTTGATTGCTTGTCTGATAAAACAAAAATACATTTATATCCTTTCACTATTGCTGCAAGTGCCAATCCCATACCTGTATTTCCAGATGTGCCCTCAATGATTGTCCCTCCTGGTTTTAATCGGCCATCGGCCTCGGCATCCTCTATCATTTGCAATGCCATACGATCTTTTACAGAATTTCCAGGATTGAAGGTTTCGTATTTTGCAAGGACTAAACATGGTAATTCTTTGGTCAGCTTATTTAGTTTGACAAGTGGTGTTTCACCTATGGTTTCAAGAATATTTTTGGCGTATTTCATATAGAAAAATTTAAGCAAATTTACATCAAATAAAAAGGTGTTGCAAGCCTAAATTAATGAAGTTGAACTAGTTAAATTTAATGGCTTGTACTGGATTGATTTTTGTAATCAAATAAGATGGTATAATTATCACTAAAAAGCAAATTAAAAAGGTCATCAAATTCAAACTAATTATATATCCAAAATCAATATGAACAGGAGCGCTAGTTACATAATAGACTGATGGATCTAAAGAAATTGGATGCCAATATTTTTGAATAAACAACACCAATAACCCTATTCCATTTCCAATAATCAGACCTACAATTGCTAAATAACTAGCAGTATACAAAAATACTTTTTGAATGCTCCAATTGGTACAGCCCAACGCTTTTAGGATACCAATCATACGGGTTCTTTCCAGAATCAAAACAAGCAACGCAGTAATCATATTAATCACTCCAACAAGTATCATCATTCCGATAATACCATAGGTATTTTTATCAAAAATAGAAATCCATTCGAAGATAAGAGCATATTTTTGTTTGATGGTTTCTGCATTAAGGGTGGATGGGGTTTGTGCATAGACTTCCAAACCTTTGTCGTCTAAGGAGTTAAAATCTTCAACAAAAACTTCAAATTGTCCCACTTGATCTTTTTTCCAACGGTTGAGACGTTTGACATGATTTATATCACCTATTAAAAATGTTTTATCCAATTCTTCAAATCCTGAATTATAAATCCCTACAACAGAAAATTTTATAATGCTTGGGGGACGACTGGCATCAGATTTAAGAAAATACATTTGAAATGTTTGTCCTACTTTTAAATTAAGTCTACGACTTAAATAATCTGAAATAAGCACCTCTTCACTGTAAGTCTTTGAATAATTTGGTAATTGTCCTTCGATTAAAAAATCTTCAAAATAACGCCAATCGTAATCCTCTCCAACCCCTTTTACAAAAAGACCTTCAAAGTCTGTTGCTGTTCTGATGATTCCAAATTTATGGGCCACCGCCTGAATATGATTTATCCCATCAACAGACGAAAACTCTGGATAAAACGTTTGATCTATTGAAATAGGAACTTGTGCGCCCTGAGATGCATTACTGTCAAAATTTGAAATGGTAATGTGTCCGTTGAAAGCAACAGCCTTTTCACGAATTTTATGTTGTAATCCTATATTAACGGCAACAGCAATTAGCATTACAATCATACTTATTGCAATTGCTGCAATTCCTATTTTTATTATTGGTGCCGAAACACTACTTTTATAGGACTTTGCACTGATGATACGCTTTGCAATGAAAAATTCGAAATTCAAATCTAATAAATGAAATTAAGGTTTATCAAAAATACAGTTTTATTATTTGTTGTGGTGCTTCTTTCTTGTGGAAATCGAACAACTGATAAAAACGAAAGTTTACCCATAGTGGGCGCCAACCAGTTGGCAGTTTATTTACCAATATTAGAAGGAAAAAACATTGGAGTTGTTGCCAATCAAACTACTGTGATTTTTAAAAATAATAGGGATTTAACTGGAGCACATATGCACTTGGTTGATTCACTATTAAAATTAGGAATTAAAATAAAAAAAGTATTTGCACCAGAACATGGATATAGAGGAAAAGCTGATGCAGGCGAATATGTAAAAGATGGTGTAGATATCAAAACAGGACTTCCCATAGTATCACTTTATGGAGCTAATAGAAAACCAAACCCTGAAATTTTAAGAGATCTTGATGTTGTAATTTTTGATGTTCAAGATGTTGGCGCAAGGTTTTATACTTTTGTTTCCACACTGCATTACATGATGGAAACCTGTGCCGCGTTGAATATTCCTATTTTGATTTTAGATCGCCCCAATCCTAATGGCCACTATATTGATGGGCCTATTTTAGATTTAAATTACAAAAGCTTTGTAGGGATGCATCCTGTACCAGTAATGCATGGAATGACTATTGGAGAATATGCAAAAATGATTAATGGTGAAGGTTGGTTAGAAAATGGTATTCAGTGTGAACTAAAAATTATTCCAGTTGTTAATTATCACCATAAAAAAATCTACAATTTACCTATAAAACCATCACCTAATCTACCAAATGCCAAAGCAGTAAATTTATACTCAAGCTTGTGTTTTTTTGAGGGCACTAACGTGAGTTCTGGACGCGGTACAAGCACTCAATTTCAAGTTTATGGAAGCCCTTTTCTAAATTTAGAAAAATACAACTATGTGTTTACTCCAAAACCAAATCTTGGGGCAAAAAACCCCATGCACAATGGTGTAAAATGTTTTGGAAAAGACCTTACAGACTCAGAGTTTTTGAGTTCTATTAATCTAGAATGGCTTATTGATGCTTACATCAATACATCCAATAAATCTGATTTTTTTAATCCATTTTTCACAAAACTAGCAGGTCAAACCAAACTACAACAACAAATCGAAAGCGGAAAGAGTGCCAACACTATTCGTGAAAGTTGGCAAAAAGAACTAGAAGCGTTCAAAAAAATTAGAGCAAATTACCTTCTGTATCCGTAGTGGGCTTTCTGTAGGGTTGAAAGGGTTGTTTTAGTAAAGATTTCAAACTGCTGTTTTCAATTTCATTTGGAAATGTATCCACCCCATAGACAAGTACATCACGATCCAAATAACTGTAAGTCCCAAAAAATCGATCCCAAATCGAAAAAATATTCCCATAATTAGAATCCGTATGCGGCAATTTGTAATGATGATGTGTTTTGTGCATATCAGGAGAGACCATAATATAACTCAATGCTTTGTCCACAGCTTTTGGAAGTTTTATGTTGGCATGACTAAACTGAGTGGCTACCAAAGAAAGTGACTGATAAAGCATCACAATTGCAATAGGTGTACCGATAATAAAAACACCAAAAAGTGTAAACACATAACGCACCACACTTTCGAGTGGATGATGTCTATTGGCGGTTGTGGTATCCACTTTTTGATCTGAATGATGCACCAAATGAATCATCCATAAAGGTTTAATTTTATGTTCTGTAAAGTGAGGAAGGTATGCCCCTATCAAGTCCATCATCAAAATCCCTAGAACAGCAAACAACCACAAGGGCATTTCTGGAAGCCAGTACAATAGTCCAAACTCATTTTGAACCACCCAATCGGCAGATGCTAGAAGTAAAAATGCTAAACTAAAATTGATAACAATTGTGGTCCCCGTAAAAAACAAATTGGGCCATGCGTGGCGCCACTTTTTATAATCAAATTGAAATAATGGCACAGACCCTTCTAAAACCCAAAAAAAAGTCAATCCGCCAACAAGAATAATACTCCTGTGCAAAGAAGGAATGGTTTCAAAATAATTTAAAATGTGTTCCATGGTTAACTTGATTCAAAGATACTAATTTATTTTTTTCATCATGGCTTCTACTATATTGAACGCCGCTGGACAAATTTTTACATTTTTTAGAGTAAGATTTGAAATTTGCTGAAATTTTCTGCGGTCAGTATGTGGAAATTCACGACATGCTTTTGGACGAATATCATAGATACTACACTTGTTATCTTGACCCAAAAAAGCACACGGAACAGTTTGCAAAACGTAATCATTATCTTCATCTATTTTTAAATAATCAGCAATGAATTTTGAGGGTTTTATTCGAAATGATTTTGAAATGCGTTCAATATCTTTTGGGGTAAACAACGGCCCTGTAGTTTTGCAACAATTGGCACATTCTAAGCAGTCTGTACGCTGAAATTCCTCTTCGTGTAATTCCTGCATCAAGTAGTCCAACTGCTTTGGAGGTTTCTTTTTTAGCTTTGCTAGGAAAGTTTTGTGCGCCTTATGCTTATCTTTGGCACGCTTGGGCAAATCATTTAATTGGTCTTGCATGATGCAAAAATACAGTAAAAAATAATTTATGAACGATGTTTTTGGGGAAGCAATTTTAGACTATCAACTTGGGAAATGCAAAGAAGATATCATCACATCTACAAGTATTTCGGATGATGAACCTTTAAAAGTATCCTATTTATTTCGAACTTTTGATGACATGCCATTGTTGGAACAAACAGCACTAAATATGGCCAAAGGAACAATTTTGGATATTGGCTGTGGTGCTGGAAGTCATAGTTTATTCTTACAAGAAAAAGGATTTGAGATAAAATCTATTGATATTTCTCCAAAAGCCATTGAATGTTGTCGCCAACGAGGGTTACAAAATGTAGACGTTTTGAATGTTTTAAATGAAACTAATTCTTTTGATACATTATTACTTTTAATGAATGGATCCGGGATTTTTAAATCCTTAGAACAGACCCCAGAAGTTTTGGCCCACCTCAAAACATTACTTAATAAAAACGGTCAAATTCTAGTGGATTCATCAGATATAAAATACATGTATGAAGATGAAGATGGCGGATTTTGGATGGATGCACACAGTGCTTATTATGGAGAACTCGAATATATGGTGCGCTATAAAAACAAAGAGGATTCTTTTCTTTGGATGTATTTAGATTTTGAACGACTAAAAACCGCCTGTACAATTGTTGGCCTAAGTTGTGAAAAAGTGATGGACGGACCTCATCACGATTTTTTAGCACAAATAACCCTGAAAGACTAATACTAGAGGTCAAATTTATAAAAAGCTCCTGCTGAGATTTGAAATCCTTGCACAGGGAAATGCATCCAGCGATGGTAGTTTTGTCCTAAAATATTATTCAATTTTAAAGTTGCAGACCATCGGTTATTTATCACATAAGACGCATCAATATTTAAGTCAAAAAAGGCCTCTAGATTAGTGATTTTATTCAAATAAAGATTTGCAATTGAGGAAGATTCAATTTTTTGAAGATCAAATCTATCACCTGTAAAAAACCCTTGAACACTAAAATATAATCGATCTGTGGGATAATAGCGCATCGTTAATGTTGATTCGATTTGCGGTAAGTTCCATGCTTTGTCTTGGGTGTCTAAATTATAGGAATTAAAAATTGCTGTACCGCTAAAATTAAACTTATCATTTAATTCAAAATTAAGTGATCCTTTAAATGAAATCGTTTGTAAATTATCATACACCACACCAAAAGAATTTCCGTTAGCATAAGCCATTGAGTTAAAAGTGCTTCTGTGGCTATTTTTTTGAAAAAATTGGGCGTCATTTTGTTGTAGGAAAGCACCATTTACATCGTAAGATAAACTGTTGGTTAACTTACCTCTTGCTCCTAAAAATAAATTATAAGGCATGGATGTTGGTTTAATCTCAAGCGTAGGTGATACAAAAGTATTTTCTGTGTATAAATTTCTGTAAGTATTCTGAAAAAGATCTCCATCTACACCACCATAAAAAATCAAAATGGAATTTACCACAGCAATGCTAGCTTCGATTTTTGGGTAGAAATAAAATTTTTGTTTTGAACGCTCTAGATCATTAAAATAAACTGTTTTCAAGCCAATGCTCAAATTAAAATCTGAAAGATTTAAGTTGTATTTTGGGGAAATTGAAGCTTGTAAATTACCATATTTTACAGAGTTTTCTTGAGTAAGATTTTGTACAAACGAGCCTTTAAGAAAATCTAAAACAACACTAGTCTCAATAGGTGAATCAAATAACTCTAAGTTCAATTTCGAGTCCAATTGACCTCTCATTTCCTTAGACTCAAAATCATCAGAAAGGAGATAAAACTTGGCATCAACTGATTCAAGAACACCTTCGTTGATATCTAAACCGCCTTTTGTTTCATACACCGATACCACTTGTTTTGCATCAAATGATTGCTGTTGATTTGTGTCAAAAACAGGAAATAATCCGTACCAATTGGAAACAAATCGTTGGGCTCCCGCCCTTACATTCCAATTCATATCCCGGTTTGAAACTTCATATTTTAACTGAGCGCTGTTTGTGGAAAAATTATCGTCTAAAAATAAATCTTTTATCCCGCCTTGTGATGAATGATGACTTAAATAGGCCGCAAAGTCTTTCCCTTTTGAAATGGATGTGTTTAAAAATAAATCGCCTTGAATCGTAGTATAATTACCGCCAGAAAGTGATGCTATATTACTGAATTTTTTTTCTCTTTTAAGTTGTTCTAAAGCAACGGATTTTGACTTTGAGGGTGTGAACACAGAAGCCACAGGAACCGAGAAAATAGTATAATCTACAGGTCTTTTCGTAGAGTTTCCTTGATTATCTATTGATGGAGATTGTTTTATTTTAAAAGCATCAGAAATTTTTGGCGTATAAGGCTTCACCACTTTAACCAGCTGCGTATCCAAAGAATCTTTTGTGCTTTCGGATTGTCCCAAAACTTGACCACAATTAAGTATAGCGACAAATAAAACGATGTTTAAAAATTTATTCTTCATCCAAATTTGTTTTTACTTGTTCTGCTTCGATAGATGCATTGGATTTTGAAAGTTCGCGCTCATAGGTTTCTAGCAACTGTGTTGCTTCAGTTTTTAGTTCAGTAAAATCTGAGAAATTTTTTATTACATTTTCCAAAATATATGTCGCTTGGAAAGCATCATTCAAGGCATAATAATTTTTGGCCATCAAAATCAATCCTTTTGCCGCAAATTCTTTTTGACTTGGAAATTGCTGAATCAGTTGTTGAATCATTTGATTTGAGGCTTCAAAATCATTGTCTTTATTATGAAAAAAAGCAGCATAATATTGGGCCTCTGCACCATAACTGGAGGAACCGAATGATGCCACCGTAGAATAGGATATTCTTGCCAAATTTTCGTCACCCAAAGCAAAAGCAGACCGTGCTGTAATGATGTGTGCATCATTTTTAATGTAGTCATCTGTACTAGGGTTTTCTAGTATAATTTTTGCATAATCTAGAGCAGAAGAATAGGACTTCTTATTAAACGCTATTTTCATCAAATTGGATTGTGCAAAAAGAATATTTTGAGGGGATTTTGCTTCTAGTTCTAAGCGTTTCAAATCTGATTCGGCATCCTCCTCACTTTGAAGTTTTATAGTACACACTTTCTGAAGGGCTTGTTCTGTAAATTCATTTGCTGATTGTTGTGCAACATATTCGTAGTGTGGTAAAGCATTTTGTTCTAAATCCTGTTTATTATACAAAGCAGCCAAATAATAATGAGCTTTTATGATTTGAGTGCCATTTGGAAACTTTGAAATATAACCATTAAAAAGTGAAATCGCTTTATCGACATTATTATCAAGGTATTGTTTTTCAGCAGATTCGTAGGCGGTTTTTTCTAAATCTGCATCTGTTACAGCAACATATTTCAAGGTGCCTATCCATTTAGCATAATCTTCTACATTTCCATTATCTACATAAATGGAACGCGCAGATCCTATGGCCTGATATGACTCTGGTGTTGAAGGATATTCTTTGGCTACTCTTTTAAATACTTCAAGTGCTTTTTTGGTGCTATTCATATTATAGAGTAATAATCCTTTGCGTAACATCGCCTTGGAAACTAATGCGCTTTTACTGAAATTATTGATGACCATATCATATTCTTTAAGTGCACCCTGAGAATTATTTTGATTGCTGTAGGTATTGGCTAACTCAAAATGAACTTGATCTAAATATGTTGATTTCTTATACTTAAGAACTTTTTTAAGATGACTTAATTTAGCTTCCGTTTGTCCCAAAAAACCATAACTTACAGCAGTTTGAAACATCGCATAATCTGCTGATGGTGCTTTATTCTTGACAACTTTAGTATATGCATCAATAGCTTTATTGTATGATTTGCTAACATAATAAGCATCGGCCATGCGCAGAAAAGCATCGTTTGTATAAGATTTATTTTCATCACTATTTGAAACATAAGACTGAAAAGCTGTAATGGCTTTTGGGTATTGTTTTAACTTAAAGTAAGTATACCCCAAATTATAATTCAAATGGTTTTGTTCTGGAGTCTGTGATGCAGCACGACTATTTTTAAAGGTTAAAAAATACTGAAGTGCGTCTTCAAAATTTAAATTCAAAAATTCAATTTCTGCATTCCAATAGGCAGCTCTAGCTGTAATTACAGGGTCAACTCCTATTGTAATTGCCTTTTTGAAAAGGAGTTGCGCTTCAAAATAATCAGCGCTATTATATAATTCTAATGCTCTAAAAAATGCTACTTTTTGATAACTGGGTTTTAAAGCATTTCGCATATTAGATTCCAAAAGCAAAAGTGCTTCTTTATAATTTTTGGAAGAAATATAGGAATCAACCAAAAGGGATTCAATAGTTTCTTTAAAAGGCGACTTTGGGTAAGCACTCAAAAAATTACTCAATACTTGAGGCGTAGACATATATGGATTTCCAATATCATAACTTAACTTGGCGTAATTTAACCATGCATCTTCTTTGATATTGGTATTAAAATCCATTTCAGAAGCACTTCTAAATGCATTAAGAGCCTCTTGTTTTTTTTCTAAATTGATATAACTTTCCCCTAAATGATAATAAGCATTTTGAGCAATGGTATTTTTTCCATTAATAATTTTATTGAACTCACCAATTGCATTTTCAAAATCATTTTGCTTATAATAGGCATACCCCAACTGATAAAAATCAACGTTGGTCCACTTCCCTTTTTTACCTTTGTATGCTTTTAAATAAGGAATGGCTTCATTGTATTTTTTTAGGTTGAAATAACTTTCTCCAATTATTTTTGAAAGCTCCGAAGTTTCTTTTTTATTGGCATTTTCTAGTGCTTTTTTGGCCATTTCCAAAGCCTTATGAAATGCTCCAATTTTAAAATTCAAATCGGCCTGAAAATAATTCAACTCATTCTTGTAACGCTCTTGATTTGAAACTTGATCTAGATATTTTGAGGCACTATCATAATCATCAACCTCGTATGACATAAAACCTAAATAGTATTTTGCCTGGGCACCATACACATCAGAATATTCAACTTTAGATAAATTTTGTTGGGCTACTTTGTAATTTTTAGTTACATAGTTAACATATCCATTATTAAAGTAAAACTGTTCTTTTTTTGAAGAAGGTAATGTGTTTGTTTTTACATTTTTATACCATTTTTGGGCACGAGCATATTTGGCATTCGCAAAATAATAATCCCCCGCATCAAGATAAATAGTGTTTTGTCTTGGGCTAGTTGGATAATTTTTCAAAAACTTCTCTATATACTGTTCTGCGTTGGATTGATTTAACCTAATGGAACAAACAACAAAATAATATGCAGCCTCATAAGCCATTTGAGGTGCTTTTGATTGCTGTTGTAAGTCATCAAATTTATCCTGAGCAGAAACATAGGCGCCATTATCAAAAAGAGAAATAGCTTTCTGATACTCGTTTTGAGGCTGATGATATATTTCTGTTTTTTGAGCAAATAACGAAAGACCAAAACATAAAATGAAAAAAGAAAAAAATAGGTTTTTATAATTCATACGAATTGTTCTCGATTTGTATTCAAATATAAAATTTATAGTATTTATAACGCTGGATTTACAATTAAATTATAAATAAAAATTCAAGTTTTTTAAAATTGAAATTGTTTAATGTTGATGAAATTTGATTATTGCTTTGAATAGTAATACTTTTATAAAATAATTTTAATATTAATTCATGTCCGAATCCGTTTTAAAACTAGATAGCGCTTCTATTTTTCAGGATAAAAATTTAATCCTAAACGAAGTCAATATTGATGTAAAAAAAGGAGAATTTGTTTACTTAATTGGGAAAACTGGCTCTGGAAAAAGTAGTCTTCTAAAAACATTATATGGCGATTTGGGACTTGCGCATGGCAAAGGAGAAATCGTTGGTTTTGATTTAAATGTATTGAAAGACAAAAACATTCCTTTTTTGAGAAGAAAGTTAGGCATTGTTTTTCAAGATTTTAAGCTACTCAATGAACGTACAATAAACAATAATTTAGATTTTGTTTTGCGTGCCACAGGATGGAAGGATAAGGCAAAAATTAAGCAAAAAATAGAAGAGGTATTGACTAAAGTGAGTATGCAAAATAAAGGTCATAAATTCCCTTATGAATTGTCTGGTGGTGAGCAACAACGCGTAGCGATTTCGAGAGCATTATTAAACGACCCCGAACTGATTTTAGCAGATGAACCTACTGGAAATCTAGATCCAGAAACGAGTATTGAAGTCATGGAAGTCTTGCAAGATTTAAATAAAAAAGGCAATACAATTCTCATGGCTACACACGACTATGGCCTATTGCTAAAGTACCCAAGTAAGACCCTAAAATGCGAAAACAACAGAGTATTTGAAGTGGTACAACGAAAAGAATAAAATGCTTTCAATTTTAATTCCAACTTTTAATTATGATATAACAGCTTTAGTTGCTGAAGTTCATAAACAATCCAAATCCTGCAACATTCCGTTCGAAATTCTTGTTTTTGATGATGCTTCAACAGATTTAGAAGTCAGAAAAAATAACGCCTCGATTAATGTATTAAAAAACACCTCCTACACCATTTTGAAATCAAATATTGGAAGAAGTGCCATTCGCAACAAACTTGCAAAAAGCGCACAATACAGCTGGCTTTTATTTTTAGATGCCGATGTGATGCCTGTAAATAATCATTTTGTATTAAATTATGTAAATTCATTATCAGATTCTAAACCAATAATTTATGGGGGGATTTCATATAAAGAAGAAAGGCCAAATCAATCTCAATTACTGCGATGGGTTTATGGAAAAAAAAGGGAAGCTCTGAACTCAGGAATTAGAAAAAAAGATATATATGTGAGCTTTTTAACATTAAATTTTATAATTCGAAAAGACACATTTGAAAAGGCTTCATTTAATGAAAATATCCCTAATTTAAGATATGAAGACACTTTATTTTCTTATGATTTAAAACGAAAAAAAATTCCAATAACACACATCGAAAACCCTGTTTGTCACCTTGGTTTGGAAAGTAGCAAAATTTTCTTGAGTAAATCAAAAGAATCTTTGGATGCTTTGAATTTGTTTTTAAATCAAAAATTAATAGACCACAAGTACATGAAAATATCAAGAGTTAAAAATAGACTTCAAAAATTTA
>CBFIIL010000040.1:0-11515 GCA_965662485.1 Flavobacteriaceae bacterium
CTTAAAATGGGTTCAAAAATTTATGGCCCAACAACCATTGGCCCACATTCCAAAGTTGGGGGCGAGGTCAATAATGCTGTATTTTTTGGCTACAGCAATAAAGCCCATGATGGATTTTTGGGTAATTCTGTGATTGGTGAATGGTGTAATTTGGGTGTAGATACAAACACTTCTAACCTTAAAAACAACTATGCAGAGGTGCGTCTTTGGAATTATGAGTCCGAAAATTTTGCCAAAACAGGATTGCAATTTTGTGGTCTTATGATGGGCGATCATAGTAAATGTGGTATCAACACCATGTTTAACACTGGAACAGTAGTAGGGGTGAGTGTCAATGTTTTTGGAAGTGGATTTCCACGAAATTTTATACCCAGTTTTAGTTGGGGAGGCCATAGTGGTTTGAGTACCTATTTAACCAAAAAAGCCTTTGAAGTTGCACAAGTTGTAATGAAAAGGCGAGGGGTAGAATTTACGGATACCGATGCTGCAATTCTTTCAGACGTTTTTGAGCAAACAAAAGGCTATAGAACCGCTTAGTTCTTTTGAACATTTTTGAGTTCCAACAGGTTTGTTGGGTTAATGCCTAATCCTTCAATATTTTTTTTTGTAAAACGCAAAACTTCATCATAGAACAACACTACAACTGGAGCTTCTTCTAGTACAATTTGATCCATTTTTTTATATAAATTGATACGTTTTTCTACATTAGATTCCGTCATGGCTTTGGTATAAATGCTATCGAATGTTGCATTTTTAAAATGGGTATAATTGGGTCCATTTGGTGTGAAATTTTCGCTATAAAACAATGATAAATAATTTTTGGCATCGGGATAATCTGCAACCCAACTGGCTCGGAAAATATCTAATTTTCCGTTGGCCTTTGCTGTTTTTAAAGAAGACGACGGCATCACTTCAATAGTAACGGTTAATCCAATATCCAATAATGCACGTTGAATAAATTCACAAAAATTCAAATAATTTTCATTGGTCGAAATGGTAATTGTGGGCGAGGTGTTTTTTGATAATTTCTTGTATTCTTCTACCAAAGTTTTTGCTTTTTTTGGATCATATCGATACCCCGACAATTCATCATAACCGGGAAGACCTTTTGGAATAAATCCACCATTGGCGGGAATTCCAATTCCATTTCGAAGATAAAGCATCATTTTTCTTCTATCAAAACCATAATTTATCGCTTGTCTTATCAATTTACTTTCCACTTCTGATGTTGTAGATTCCATAAAAAAACCTAAATATTCTGTGTTTAGATAAGGACTTCGAAACATTGAAAATTTGTTGTTGTATTTTGGATTTAATATACCTGATGTAGTTAAAATATCATCTTTATAAGACGCATCAAGTCCAGAAACAAAATCAAGATTTCCTTGAACAAATTGTAAATATTCACTTTGTTTATTGGGCAAAAAAGTGATGGCAACAGCTTCCAAATATGGAAGTTGTTCTCCATTTTTATCAACTTCAAAATAGTTTTTATGTTTTCTAAAAACTAATTTGTTTTTTTCCGACCACCGTTTAAATTTAAAAGGTCCTGTTCCAATGGGATTGGCTCTAAAATTTGTACCATAAAACGCCACGATTTCTTTTGGAACGACACTTAAATATTTCATAGTGAGCAATCCCAAAAATGCTGGAAAAGGATACTTTAGTTTAATATGAAATGTATTAGAATTAATGGTCTTAAATTCTTCTACACTATCTAAAACCCATCTTCCTGGAGAAGCTATTTTTGGATCTTTTAGCCGATTAAAACTATAAACAAAATCATTGGCTGTGACAGTTCTTGTTTGTTTTTCTCCAAATTCTAAATGAGGATGAAAAAATACATCATCACGAAGTTTAAATGTATACACAGTTCCATCTTCTGATATTGTCCAAGACGAAGCAATACAGGGTATGATTTGCATCCTTTCATCCATTTGAACAAGCCCATTAAAAAGTTGATGAATAGCCCAAATATCGGCATTATCTTTTGCAAAAGCGGGGTCTAATCCACTGATATTTTTATGTTCATTATATCGAAAAACAGTGTTGTCTTTAATGGTATTATCAGGGTTATTACACCCAATAAGATTCACCAAAATGAAAAATGCAAAGCAATTTTTGATCATAAAGAAATTAGAGGTGTACTTTGTCATTCAGCTTGTTAGTTGTAAATTTGTTCACTTTGTAAATGTACAAGAATGAACGCCAAAAAAAAAGTCGCTTTTTATACACTTGGTTGTAAATTAAATTTTTCTGAAACTTCGACAATTGCTCGAGATTTTGAAAAAGAAAATTTTGATCGTGTTGATTTTTATGAATTTGCCGATATTTATGTCATTAATACATGCTCTGTAACTGAAAATGCCGATAAGCGTTTTAAAACCATAGTCAAGCAAGCACAAAAATCAAATCCTGAAGCTTTTCTAATTGCAATTGGATGTTATGCCCAATTGCAGCCAAAACAACTTGCCGAAGTTGAAGGTGTAGATTTGGTACTCGGTGCTACAGAAAAGTTTAAAATAACAGATTATCTTAATGATCTAACCAAGAATGAAGTAGGAGCTATTCATTCTTGTGAAATTGAAGATGCAGACTTTTATGTGGGGAGTTATTCTTTTGGTGATCGAACACGTGCATTTTTAAAAGTTCAAGATGGGTGCGATTATAAATGCACCTATTGTACTATTCCTTTGGCTCGAGGCATTTCACGAAGTGATACGCTTCAAAATGTATTGAATAACGCGCGTGAGATTACTCAAAAAGGAATAAAAGAAATTGTACTTACAGGAGTAAATATTGGTGATTATGGAAAAGGTGAATTTGGCAACAAAAAACATGAACACACCTTTTTTGAACTTGTTCAGGCGTTAGATACTGTAGAAGGTCTGGAACGTGTACGAATTTCTTCCATTGAACCTAATTTGTTAAAAAATGAAACCATTGATTTTGTGGCACAAAGTAAAAATTTTGTTCCACATTTTCATGTACCGCTACAAAGTGGTAGTAATCACCTGCTTAAGTTGATGCGAAGACGCTACATGAAAGAACTATACATGGATCGTGTTGCACACATTAAAGCAAAAATGCCAAATGCTTGTATAGGTGTTGATGTTATTGTTGGTTTTCCTGGAGAAACAGATGATTTATTTCTAGAAACTTATGAGTTTTTAAATGCTTTAGATATTTCTTATCTACATGTATTTTCATATTCTGAACGTCCAAATACGGTTGCTGCAACAATGGAAGGAAAAGTCCCAAAAAGTGTTCGTAGCAAGCGCAGTAAGATGTTGCGTGGACTTTCAGCGAAAAAACGCAGAGCATTTTATGAATCACAATTGGGAACCATACAAAGTGTATTGTTTGAAGGTGAAAATAAAGAGGGCTATATTCATGGATTTACAAGAAACTATGTAAAAGTAAAATCACCATGGAATCCAGCTTTAGTTAATACAACACGGGAAGTGAATTTAAAGGAAATTGACCAAGACGGTTTGGTGCGATTTGAGTTTATTTCTGAAGTTGTAGAGTACTAAATTCGTATTCCAACAGGCAGCATTTTTTTGTAACGTCTATTTCTCTTAATAAACTTTGCAATAGGGGGGCTTGTTGGTACAACACTAATATTTTTTTCGATGATATCTTCGAGAACAATTTTTAAAAATTCCTCCATAAACTCGTTAGATTCAATGGATTCTGGAATATTTAATTTGGTTAAGAAAATTTTTCTTTCTTGCTGTGCGTACTCTATTGTAGCCATTTCTGAACCAACTTTAACTTGATATTGGCGTAAAAAAGGATTGTCGATGAGATCTGTAGCCTTAAGCATTTCTAAGAATTTTAGTTATTTGGGATTATTTTTAGCAAAATTACAAAAAAAACTGTTGTTGGATTTAATTTTAACACTTTTTGGGTAAAACGGTTATTCATTTTTTGGTATTATTTTAATATTTTATCAAATTTATTTAAATTGCTATCCCATAAACTACACACTGATGAACATTCTTAAAAAGCCACTTTTTATCGTTACTATTATTGCAGCTGCAGGGATTTTGTCTCTTGCGTTTTCAACTGATAGTTCAAAAATTAATCATGCATTACCATCTGTAATGGACTATAATGTATATGCTCTGCCTATGCCAGAACGACTTGATTTTTCACAAGAATCAGTACCGCTTTTTATGCCCGATATAAAAGAACGTATGGATCGTGAATTGCTCGTTAATACCTATTGGCAATCCAATGGTTTATTATTATTCAAACGTGCACACAAATTTTTTCCTATAATAGAGCCCATTTTAGAATCCTATGGAATTCCAAACGATTTTAAGTATTTAGCACTTATTGAAAGCGGGTTGCAACAGGTTACATCTCCAGCAGGAGCCAAAGGCTTTTGGCAAATTATGAAATCGACGGGTAAAGAATATGGATTGGAAATTAATAGCAATGTAGATGAACGCTATAACATAAAATTATCAACGCAAGTGGCCTGTCAATATTTGTTGAAAGCCAAAGAAAAATTTGGAACATGGACACTAGCTGCAGCTTCATACAACGCAGGAATGAGTCGAATTTCTTCTGAACTTGAGCGTCAGTCAGTTTCAGATTATTATGATTTGTTACTTGGCGAAGAAACTGGGCGTTATCTTTTTAGAATCGTTGCTTTAAAAGAAATTATGACCCACCCCAAAAAATATGGGTTCAATTTTGAAGACAAAGATTTATATACTTATGCGCCCACTTTTGAAATTAAAATTGATACTGCTGTATCAGATTTTGTGAAATTTAGTAAAGATTTCGGTATTAATTACAAACAACTAAAATTGCACAATCCATGGCTCAGAGAAGAATTTTTAAATAATAAATCGAGGAAAAAATATACAATTGAGCTACCAGAACTAAAATACTATAGCCGAAAATAATTTAAGACTTTTGACCTAGCGTCTTCTACCACCACGCATTTGTCCGAAGTGTTGATTTGGAATAGAAGCTTTCTTCATTTGTTGTTTCATCATTTTAATTTGCTCAGAAAGCATATCTCTTTTGTCGAGAGTTTGAGCTTCTTTTAGTAATCGTTGTGCTTCTTGTTTACGACGTTTTGTAAAAGCAATCCCAGCCAAATTCAATTTTGCCATGGCCATATCATGATCCATAGAAAGTCCTAGACTTACAGCATTTTTGAAGAACTTTTCTGCAGCGGTCATATTAGTTTGAGACACCATAATTCCTTTGAGAAAATTGTAGTACCCTTGTTGCTTTTGGGTTAAAGCTGTTTTTGGACTCCTTATTTTATTTAACCAACGCTCAGTTCCCACAAAATCTTGTTTTCTGAGTTTTAAAAATGCCAATAAAATGTACTCATTTTTAAAGTAAAGGAATAAAAAAATCAGTCCAATAAAAATAAACATGACACCATTTCCAACGTAAGATTCGGTAAACTGATAAATAGCGTAGGCAATAGCTAGAGTAAAAAGAACGATTTTAAAATTTTTATTGAACATATTTTTAGTTTAAACAGGAGCACAAATGTAATAAAAACAAAATAAAAATATTTTAAAATTGCGTTTGTGATAGTAAAAAGTCTTTGTATATTTGCACGGCGCTTTTTGAAGAGCTTAAAATTTTTTAAAAATTATAAACCAAAAAAGGTTTAACAAGTTAAGATAACATGAAAAGAACATTTCAACCATCTAAAAGAAAAAGAAAAAACAAGCACGGGTTTAGAGAAAGAATGGCTTCTGCTAATGGTAGAAAAGTACTTTCTAGAAGAAGAGCCAAAGGAAGAAAAAAGCTGAGTGTTTCATCTGAAATACGTCATAAACAATAATGATTAACAATTGTTAATATATTTAAAGGTGTTACTGGTCGTAACGCCTTTTTTTGTATCCAAACGTTGTTTATTTTTGAACATAACTAATACCTATTCAACTCTATTAAAATGCCAAAACGAAAAGATTTAAAATCCATACTCATTATCGGTTCCGGACCTATTATTATTGGTCAAGCATGTGAATTTGATTATTCTGGTTCTCAAGCGCTTCGCTCTCTTAGGGAGGACGGAATTGAAACCATACTTATCAATTCAAATCCTGCAACAATCATGACAGATCCCTCTATGGCCGATCATGTATATTTGTTGCCTCTTAATACAAAATCAATAATTAAAGTCCTTAAAGAACATCCTCAAATTGATGCTGTTTTGCCAACTATGGGCGGGCAAACTGCTCTAAACCTTTGTATTGAAGCCGACGAAAAAGGCATTTGGGAAGATTTTGGTGTGGAAATTATTGGAGTTGATATTGATGCCATTAATATCACTGAAGATAGAGAAAAATTCCGTGAGCTTATGTTAAAAATAGGCGTGCCGATGGCCCCACAGGCCACCGCAAATTCCTACTTAAAAGGTAAAGAAATTGCACAGGAATTTGGTTTTCCACTAGTTATTAGAGCTTCATTTACACTTGGTGGGGCAGGAGCATCAATCGTTTATAAAGAAGAAGATTTTGATGAATTGTTGAAACGTGGATTGGAAATTTCACCAATTCACGAAGTTATGATCGATAAGGCGATGATGGGCTGGAAAGAGTATGAATTGGAGCTTTTAAGAGATGAAAATGACAACGTTGTTATCATCTGTTCTATAGAAAATATGGATCCAATGGGGATTCACACCGGTGACTCGATTACTGTTGCACCAGCAATGACCTTAAGCGATACTACTTACCAAAAAATGCGTGATATGGCCATTCATATGATGCGTAGTATTGGCGATTTTGCAGGTGGATGTAACGTTCAATTTGCAGTAAGTCCAGATGAAAAAGAAGATATCATTGCCATTGAAATTAATCCAAGAGTTTCACGATCTTCAGCACTAGCCAGTAAAGCCACTGGTTATCCTATTGCAAAAATAGCAGCAAAACTTGCAATTGGTTATTCTTTGGATGAACTCCAAAATCAAATTACAAAATCAACTTCGGCATTATTTGAGCCAACTCTTGATTATGTCATAGTAAAAATACCACGTTGGAATTTTGATAAATTTGAAGGCAGCGACCGTGAGTTAGGCCTACAAATGAAAGCCGTTGGGGAAGTGATGGGTATTGGGCGATCCTTCCAAGAAGCATTGCATAAAGCCACACAATCTCTTGAAATTAAGCGAAATGGACTAGGTGCTGACGGAAAGAGCTACACAGATTATGAGCAAATTATTAGTAAACTCAAGCATGCAAGCTGGGATCGTGTATTTGTTATTTATGACGCAATTCAAATTGGTATTCCTTTATCTAGAATCCATGAAATTACCAAAATTGATATGTGGTTCTTGAAACAATATGAAGAACTGTATTTCCTTGAAAAAGAAATTTCAAACTATTCTATTGATACCATTAGTGAAGAACTTTTACTAGAAGCAAAACAAAAAGGATATGGTGATCGACAAATTGCACATATGCTCGATTGTTTTGAAAGTCAGGTTTACAAAAAACGTAAAGAATTCAATATCAACAGAGTATATAAACTAGTTGATACCTGTGCCGCAGAGTTTGAAGCCAAAACGCCATATTATTATTCAACTTTTGAAAGTCAAATGACTACAAAAGAAGGAGTGACAAAAACTGATAACGAAAGTATTGTTACAGACAAAAAGAAAATTATTGTTTTAGGATCTGGTCCAAATAGAATTGGACAAGGTATAGAGTTTGATTATTGTTGTGTACATGGGGTGTTGGCCGCTGCAGAATGTGGCTACGAAACGATTATGATTAATTGTAATCCAGAAACAGTATCAACAGATTTTGATACTGCTGATAAATTGTATTTTGAACCTGTTTTTTGGGAACATATTTATGATATCATTCAACATGAAAAACCAGAAGGTGTCATTGTTCAATTAGGTGGACAAACAGCTCTTAAATTGGCTGAAAAATTAGATCGATATGGAATCAAAGTTATTGGAACAAGCTACCAATCTTTAGATTTAGCAGAAGATCGTGGTTCATTTTCTACATTATTAAAAGAAAATAATATTCCTTACCCTGAATTTGATACTGCTGAAACTGCTGATGAAGCCCTAAAAGTGGCCGACAAGCTTGATTTTCCAATACTAGTAAGACCATCTTATGTTCTTGGTGGGCAAGGCATGAAAATTGTCATCAACAAGCAAGAGCTTGAAGATCATGTAATTGATTTACTACGTAAAATTCCAAATAATAAATTGCTTTTAGATCATTATTTAGATGGCGCCATTGAAGCGGAAGCCGATGCGATTTGCGATGGAGAAAATGTATACATCATCGGTATTATGGAGCACATAGAACCTTGTGGAATCCATTCTGGTGATAGTAATGCAACACTTCCACCATTCAATTTAGGAGATTTGGTAATGCAACAAATTAAAGATCATACAAAGAAAATTGCACTTGCACTGAATACTGTAGGATTGATCAATATCCAGTTTGCTGTTAAGAATGATAAAGTATATATTATTGAAGCCAATCCAAGAGCATCTAGAACAGTACCTTTTATTGCAAAAGCATACAAAGAACCTTATGTGAATTATGCCACTAAAGTGATGCTAGGCGATAAAAAAGTTACTGATTTTGACTTTAAACCACATTTAGATGGCTATGCCATTAAGCAACCAGTGTTTTCATTCAATAAGTTTCCAAATGTGAATAAACAATTGGGACCAGAAATGAAAAGTACTGGAGAAAGCATTTTATTTATAGACAGTCTAAAAGACGATGAGTTCTATGACTTGTATGCAAGGCGCAAAATGTATTTGAGTAAATAATCAAAAAAAAGGCGACGTTTTAGTCGCCTTTTTTTATGAGTTGAAAATCGAAAGAAATAGTTACTGTATCACTGACTTTGTTACGAACAACTTTTGGAATATCTATTGCAAAATCATCTGCATTTACATCAAAAGAGCCAGTGCATTTCATCATTTTTTCATCTTTTTTTATGTAAGTTTCAACAGAAATAGATGTACTCTTTCCATGCATTTCTAAGCTCCCCGAAAGGATATATTTTTTATCTAAATTTTGAACATCAAAATCCAATAATTGCCCTTTGAAAATTGCTTTTGGATAGCGATTACTTTCAATATAACTTTCATTAAAATGCTCTTCCATTAGTGCATTTTTAAAACGAAATCCTTTAACCAAAGCCAAAGCCGCAAAAGTTCCATCAGTCGTGTTTAGTATCGCTGTAACATTTTCATTAGTAGCCTTAACTTCTTCAAAAGCAGGCATAGAGGCTTCAAAGGTTAGTGTTCCAGAACGTGTCCAATATTTTTCTTGACTGTTTGCAAGACTGATACAACAAATAAAAAATAGAACTACATATTTCATTCTAAATAGCCTTCATTCATCCATTGTTCTACCAAATCGATACTAGCTTGTGGAAGACGAACACCCCCCAAAGGCATAAAACCACTCTCGCCGGGTTGACGGTTCATTCGATTTAAGGCATCAGTATTTTCAAATGTAGTTTTTACCTGATTATAATTTGTCATCGGAGAAGAAGCTCCATTGATTGCAGGATTGGAATGACAAGCAACACAATTCGCATCTATAATCGGTTTAATGTGTTCAGTATAGGTAATATTTTCTGTTAGCGGTGGTTGTTCAATAAGATCACTTTCGCTACTGTTTTCACAGCTTGTAAACAAGACAAATGAAGTTATTACAAGAAAACAACTAAATTTTTTCATCTTTAAAAGGGTTAATTTGTTTCAAATTTAATTTATTTTTTTTCTAATTCATGGAGTTTTAGCACAAATCATGCTATATTAACATAGTTTTAATTATTATTTTCATGAAAAACAAAACTGGATTTATCTTTTCATTTATAGCTATTGTAGTGGCTTCTATTTACATTTATACTCAAAAGCCCCATCGAAATATTAGCAATGAAAAAATTGAATTTGTTTTATATTCTGATGAATTTTTGAAAGAATTTAAAGTTAATGAAGGAAATGCTTCGGCTAAATTTCTAGATAAAACTATTCTTGTGGAGGGTGTTGTCACTGAAATTAATATGAATTATTTAACACTAGATGACAAAATTTACTGTAAATTTGATAAAGAACTCCCCAAAAATGTATTGAACACTAACTTAAAAGTCAAAGGCCGATGTATCGGTTTTGATGAGTTATTAGAACAAGTTAAGTTAGATCAATGCAGTATCGAAGTAAAATAATATTATTCCTTTTATTAATCACTCAAGTTTTGTGTGCTCAAGACTCAATTTTTGACCTTGCGCGCCATGGTAGTGTTGAAGATTTTAAAGCACTTTCAAATGGTGATGCTTCTATCTTAACACAAAAAGACGAAAGAGGGAGTACGCCACTTGTTTTGGCCTGTTACTACAATAATATTGATGTTGTAAGGTATATTATTCAAAATATAGATGACATCAATGGAACTACAAAAGACGGTTCGCCATTGATGGCCTCGGCCGTTAAAGGCTATAATACGATTTCTAAACTATTAATAACTGCTGGAGCAGATGTTAATCTACAAGATGCAAATCAAACTACAGCATTGCATTATGCTGTGATGTTTAAGAACTATGATTTAGTGCTGATGCTCTTAGAAGCAGGTGCCAATCCTAACCACAAAAATAACGTTGGGCAATCGCCCATGGATTTTGCAGTTATGCAAAATGACAAACGTATGAATATACTTTTTAAAATAAACCAATAGCTTATGCGAAAAATTACACTTCTATTCTTTGTTTTTACATTTTTTATTACTCAAGCACAATATACCACTACTGGTGAAATTACACTTACACCTGGCTTTACAGTACAGTTTGATGTTGATGGTCCAAATGATACGGTAACTATGACAATGGTTGGCCCTTCAAATGTTTGGTTGGGGGTTGCAATAAATTCTACCCTCCCTGGAATGGGAAATTTTGGTGATGATGTGATCATCTTTTCAAGTTCCGGTTTAAAAGATTACCATATGACAGGCAACAATGTTACACCCAATGAAGACACTAATCAATGGAATTTAATTGATCAAGATAACTCAATTCCTGGAGTTGTTACTATAGTTGCCACGAGGGTGCTTGACACATCTGAGTCAACCGACTATATTTTTTCAACCTCAATAGGAACTATTCCATTTCTTTGGGCAAAGGGAAATAATTCATTAAACTTAGGTTGGCATGGAAGTTCCAATCGTGGTGGAGCTCAGGGGACTTTTATTTTAAGCTCTCCATATATTACAATGGAAGAATTTGAGATTTACCCCAATCCAACAATTAATGAATTAAATTTTGAATTCCCACAGAACATACAATTTGCAGAAGTACAGGTGTATAATGTTTTGGGGAAACAAATTCTACAAGAAACCCTAAAAAAAACATATCCAACACTTAATACAAGCTCATGGGCATCAGGAATGTATGTGGTGCAAATTGTAACAGATAATGCTGTTCAAACAAAACGTGTTGTTAAGCAATAAGAAGAGATGAAATTTAAACTCCTTTTTTTTACGTTTTGTTT
>CBFIIL010000041.1:0-10978 GCA_965662485.1 Flavobacteriaceae bacterium
GACATTGAACTGTAATTACATCTTTTAAATTGGTGGTGTACTGTGGAGATAAATGTTCTTGACGCATTTTCCAGGTACGTGTTAAATCCTGGTTGGCTAATTTAAGTTTTGGGGCTTGGTATTTTTTATTAATATGATCTATAGTACGCATCAAAGGTTTATGACGTGCATCTTCATGGTTAAACATTTGTAGTTGATGGTTGTGTGTAGGCACAATCCCTGTAAGAATCACTCCAGCTTTTTTGTAATGAATTCCTTTTTTATAAAGAGAACAAATCGCTTTAACAGCACTTGAACTGAGAACTAAACTTGAATCTGTAGGGAAAGGAATACTCACCATTTTGCTTGCTCGATATTGCTCACTATTTGTTTTGAATCGATCGCTACGTAAAAAAATAATCATCATGTGACAACTTGAATTTTGACGGCGTAATTTTTCGGCACAACTCATAGCAAAAGTTGATATACGCTCCTTCAAATCGGCAAGGTCTGTAAGTGTTGTTTCAAAACTTCTAGTGGTTGCAATAGCGCGTTTATTTTTGACTTGCTCCATGTCTATTTTCGAAATCCCTTCTAAATCTTTTTTTAGCTTCCACTCAGTAATAGAAAATGTTTTTCGCACCCAAAGGTCCGGAAGTTGTACAAAGTCATAGGCAGTTTTACATTGTTTTTGTACCAAACGTTTATTTAGCGCATATCCAATACCCCATACTTTGTCAATGGAAGTCCATTTTAGAGCCTTTATGCGTTTCTCATCGCTGTCAATAACATAAACACCTCCTGTTTCTTTAGGAAATTTTCGAGCTATTTTGTTGGCAATTTTACAAAGTGCTTTTGTGGGGGCAATTCCCACACAAGTTGGAATTCCAGTCCATTTCAAAATACGATTACGAATGTCATGGCCATAAGTATTTAAGTCATAATTTTCGAATCCTTTAAATTGTAAAAAAGCTTCATCAATACTATATACCTCAACATCAGGAGTAAACTGCTCCAAAATACGCATTACACGACTACTCATATCGCCATAAAGTGGATAATTTGATGAGAAAACTTGCACATCATGTTCCTTGAAAAACGCTTTATACTTAAATGCAGGAGCGCCCATGGGTAGCCCAAGCGCTTTAACTTCGTCACTTCGTGCAACGACACATCCATCGTTATTGGATAAAATAGCGACAGGTTTTCCTTGTAAATTAGGATTAAAAACCCGCTCACAAGACGCATAAAAGTTATTACAATCGACCAATGAAAACATGTCCTAAAGGTACCGTATTTCTGTTCTTTTTTAAAATATAAATTGTAATTTATTTTAATTTACAGAGGCAATTTAAAACAAAACATTTAACATTATTTATTAAGTAATTACTAACTTGGTTTATGTATTTATATACCTTTGACTCTTAATTTTTAAAACCTACTAAAAATAAATTAAAATGAAAAAGACATTTAAAACACTAGCCCTTATTGTAGCTTTTACAGCGCAATACTGTATTGCACAACAGATGCAATCATTGGATTCAATTACTATTGAATCGGCAAGAATAGACTTACCCTTTAAAGAAAACTCACGAACAATTAGTGTAATTAGTGCAGATGTTATCGCACAAAGTCCTGCTACAAATTTGGCAGAACTATTGCAACAAGAAGCAGGTATTGACATTCGCCGTCAAGGAGTGAATGGTATGCAATCCGACTTGTATATTCGAGGTGGGAGTTTCGACCAAACACTATTGCTTATTGACGGAATAAAGGTTGAAGATCCACAAACTGGGCATCATACGTTGAATATTGCATTGCCTTTAGAGGTCATTAAACGCATTGAAATTATTAAAGGCCCTGCGGCACGGATTTTTGGACAAAATGCATTTACAGGCGCAATAAATATTGTAACCAAATCTAACGGTAACCTAAAAAATAATGTTGGATTTCAATTGGGGTCATACAATCAACAGCACTCATCGGCTACGGTAGGGAAGAGTCTAAGAAATACAAATCTAATGGGACATGCTTCAGTGAATAGTTCTGATGGCTATCGTTATAATACAGATTTCAGTAATCAAAATTATTTTCTAAAGAGTAGTTTTAATACAAATACAAACCCAATTGATGTTATTGCAACATTTTCAGAGCGTAAATTTGGAGGAAATCAATTTTATGCCATAGATGCAAAAGAACAGTACGAAGAAACTCAGAGTAGTTTGGTAGGAATTTCGACAACATGGAATCGTGGTCGCTTAAAAATGACACCACAACTTTATTGGAAACGTAATCAGGATATGTATTTATACATTAGAAATAAACCTTCTGTTTATAGAAACTTACATATTTCTAATAAAGTAGGGGGGCAAATAAATGCTTCATATGCTTCAAAAATAGGGATAACAGGTTTTGGCGTAGATATCGCAAAAGTGGACATGAATAGTAATCGTTTGGGCGATAGAGATCGTTGGATGGGAAATTTATTTTTAGAGCATCGATTTTCATTTTTGAACAATAAATTGGATATTACACCTGGAGTAGCCATCAACTACTTTTCAGAATTTGATTTTAATGCTTTTCCAGGAATTGATTTTGGATATACAATCAATGATAACTTTAGGGCGTATGCCAATGCAGGATACACCTATCGAGTGCCAACTTACAATGATCTTTATTATGTTGGCAGCAAAGATATTGGAAATGAAAATTTGGTGCCTGAAAAAGCAATTTCAGAAGAGGTTGGTTTAAAATATTTTGGCAATAAAATTACTGCTTCAATAGCATTTTTCAATAGAGATTCTGACAACCTAATTGACTATACAAAAGATAACGAAGACGACAAATGGCAATCTAACAATCTTAAAAGTTTAAATTCTAATGGAATTGAATTACAGTTTTCATCGCCATTTAAAGTAGGGCAATACACACAAAATTTCAACTTTGGATACACCTATCTAAATGAAGATTTAAAAGCTGTAAGGTCTAATTTTTCAAAATATATCATTAATTCTCTTAAGCATCATTTTACAGCGAATTTAAGAACACAGTTTACAAAAAACTTGTCGCAGAGTATTGTTTATAAATTTGCCGAAAGAGCAACAGGCGAAAGCTATGGTGTTGTTGATGCACAAATAAAACTAACACTTTCTGGTCTTGAGCTTAGTGTTAGTGGAAATAATATTTTTAACGCATCTTACGTTGAAACTGGGATTGTCCCTATGCCAAAAGGTAATGTGTTATTTGGGCTTCGTGCCTTTTTCTAAAAAGACGATCATTTAATTGAAAAGCTGGTTGACCTTTTCATATACAAGATGTGATTCCCACCCTCTGTATAAGAGATAGTCTGCCAGTTTTTTCTTTTTCTTTAGTTTAGAACTTCCAAGAATTGAAGTTGCTTTCCTTTCGGCCAAAGTTTCAAAAGTTGCTTTGTAATCATCTTCAGAAATTTGATTTAAAGCTTTGTTTATAATGTATTTTGAAATTTGACGTTTCTTAAGCTCAGACACCAAACGGCGCTTTCCCCATTTTTTTATCCTAAATTTTCCTCGAACATAGGCCATTGCAAAACGCTCTTCATTTAAAAAATTTCCTTCAATAAGTTTCCAAATAATTTGTTCTGATGCTTGAGGGATCATTTGCATTTCCTTGAGTTTTTGGTCAACTTCTTTATGACAACGGTCTTGATAAGAGCAATACTTTTGAAGTTTTACAAGGGCTTCTTCAACAGTATATGTTTTTTTTGGAGGAAACATTAGTTCTGGTATGTAATAGCAAAAATCAAATTTGTTCCTGGCCCACTTATCCCTGATGCAAATGGACGATACCCTTTGTTTGAAATATTTTCAATAGCTCCAACAAATGAAACTGTTTTGCTGAAATTATATTGAGTTCTCAAATTAAACGTAACCCACGATGGCGCATAGGGGTTTCCATTTTCATCTAATGCAAATAAATGCTTTGATAATTCACGAGAAATATCCTCATAGGATAATTCAGCGTTGTAATTAATATAGCTATCCAATGTTATCTTGTTGTGTCTCCAAATAATATGCATATTCCCAAAAGCAGGAGCGACATGGCGCATTGGTGAGTCTATATTTTGAGCATTCCTTTGTTGTCCATTAGAAATACTAAATTGCGAAGTGATCTCCAAAGCTTTTGATAGACGAGCACGAAGCCCTGCTTCAAATCCTGTAACCCAAGCTTCTGAGTTGTTCTGAATAGCTTGAATTTCACTAAGCTCTCCATCATATTCAATTTCTGAAACCCCATTAATGCTAAAATTATCTCTTGCCATAGCATTATGTAAATAAGTGTAATAGGTGGAAAAATCAAACAACACAGAATCATCTATATTAATTGTTAGTCCTAACTCTCCTCCATAGGCATGTTCAGGGCTCAAATGAGGATTTGGAGCAACAACCATCCCTGGTTGTGAATCAAAAACCTTTCCAATGTCATCTATATTTGGTGCTCTAAAAGCAGTCGTTGCATTAAATTTCCACAAAAATGTTTTGCTCTGTTCCCATGTTAGCCCTGCTGTACCAGTAAGTGCGCTTGTGTTAAGACTTGTGTCAGAAAATGGCAACTCATAAAATTGAGCATTAGAGGATAAATCTGCATTAATTAATATAGAATTGTAACGAATACCTGACTGTAGGGTTAACTTATCAATTGGTTTGTATTTAAAACTTAAATATGCAGCTAAACTAGACCATTCTGATCCATCTGGGTAGCGTGTTGCAATGCTTTCAATAGTATTGTTATCAATATTTATTGATGCAGCTTCAGAGCCGACTTTATTATAAATATATTCTGCTCCATAAGATAGGTTTGTTTTGTCAGTAAGTGATTTATCAAAATCAAGATTTAAGGACAGGGCTCTAACTTTTTCGGCTCTACTTTTTCTACTAACAAATTCAAATTTTCGGCTAATTCGGCTTTCGCCAAAATATTGATAAGCCAAGGTCGTTTTAATTTTATCATAAAAATTTGATCTACTACTTAACTTCGTCACTTGAAGATTGGCCAACAACCATTGTTGTGGGCCATAGTCCCATTCGGCATATTTCAATGAGTTGTCAGAATTTTGAACAACTAATCTGTCATACCTTGGAATATTTGAGGTTGTTGTGTAATGTAATCCAAAATCGAAAGTTAATGTTTCTGAAGGCTTAAAAACTGCTTTTTGTGCTAAATGAAGCTGACTAAATCCAGTGTGTTTTTGTATTCTAGGATTGTGATTGGGCGTCAAAATATCTTGATTATTTCTTTGAGTAACATAAACTGGTGTTAGATATTCTTGTATATCTGTTTTCCCCATTTTTAAGTCCTCAAAATCTGAAAAACTCATACTCGTGTGAAAACCCCATTTTTTGAGTCCTAAATTTAAACCCAGTTGAACTGTCCTTTCGGCATTGGCTGTAGAATATCTTAAGTTACTTTTTGTGGATACCTGTGGCGTTTCACCATTTGAAAACTTAGGCGATGTTGTATAAAAATTCATAACACCTCCTATTGCATCACTTCCATAAATAACAGACCCTGCCCCCAAAATAACCTCTGTATTTTGGACATTAAAAGGGTTGATGGAGATTACATTTTGAATATTTCCACCTCTAAAAATAGCATTATTGAGTCGAACACCATCAACGGTTATTAGAACTCGATTTGTAGAAAACCCTCGAATCATTGGACTCCCTCCGCCCAATTGACTCTTTTGTACAAATACACGTCCGCTATTGGCTAATAGGTCCGCAGATGTTTGTGGGCTTGAGCGTTGAATGTCTAGGGAATTGATGCTAATAATTTTTTGGGGAACTTCTTTTCTAGTTTGTTCAAACTTAGAAGCAGAAATTACAATTTCATTTAAGTCAGTAGATTTTGGCGACAGAAAAATAGTGTCACTTACTTTTGATTTCAACATTGATTCTTTGTGATAAGATATGTGCTGAAAGTAAACTCGTTCAAAACTTTGAAAACGTACTAAGGATACTTTGCCATCAAAATCTGAAATATCTGTTTTAGTTTTAAATAAATTAAAAACTGCAACTCCTGTTATAGGTTCTGAATTTCTTTCATCAACTACAACTATTTGTTGAGCTGACAAATTCCACAAATAAAAAAACAAAAAACAAATAAAAATTGGCTTCATTTTAATTAAATACCTGATTCAAAATAGCAAGGGATTTTGGAGATTTGAAGCTTTGCAAATGTAATTTAAAATATGCTAATATTATATTTAACAACTCTTGCTTTTCAGTTGAACTCATTAATTTTTCATTATCTATATCAAATTTCGTACCTAAGATTGAGTTAAATAAAAATAGTTGTTCTCCAGAAATACAATACTGTCCGGTTTCTTCCTTTTGATATTTCCCTTCTTCTAAATTGAAGTACGGCTTATTCACATTTGTAACCTCAGGCGAAAATCCAATATATTTTGTTAAACCTATAAGAAACTTGTAATGAAACATACTGCTTTTTTCTACAGTATCAAACCACAAAAGTGTGGTTTCAATATATGCGAAAAGATTGGAGTTTGGTTCTTCTTCTTTTAAAATTGTATTTAATATTTCAGCTAAAAAAATAACAACTGTGGATTTTAAAATTTGAGTATGAAGCGATTTATAGGAATGTAAAAGTCGAACATTTTTAAAATAATGCAAGTCTTTATTGCTTTTATAGTCTAATTCAATTTGTAACATCGAAAGAGGTTGAAAATAAGCAGGCTTAAATTTTCCTTTTTTGGATGAAAACGCACCTTTTACCAGAAAACTCATCACACCATTTGATGCTGTATAACATTTTACAATAAGATCGTGATCCTTGAATTTTAATTTAGATAATACTATTGCGTTTGTCGAAACAATCATTGGCGAATAAGCATAATTTTTAAAACTCTAGTTTCTAGGTTATCTAAATCTGAAATCATCACAATGTAAACCCCAGAGGCTACTGTTCTATTGGCTAAATTTTTACCATTCCAATAGGCTGTTCCTCCATCAATTTCTAAATTATACCCCTTAAATCGCAAATTTGTGTTGGACTCTGCCTCTGCTACCAAATTTCCCTCTACATCCGTAATTTTTATGTTTACATTTTCGCTAAGATTTTTAATCTTAACTTTTTCTGTTGCCAAATTAAACCCAGGGCGTACAGGATTTGGATAAACAAATGTATCTTCTAAAGAGTTGGACGGGCTAGACCCACCAGCCTTAAAAGACACTAATCCCCTAGTAGTACCAAAATAAATAGTTCCATCATCTTTATTTTGAGTCATAGTGTTTACATTGTTTGAAGGCAAAGGGGAATTGTCTTTTGTAAAATGATATATGGTTTTTTGACCATCGGAGCTCAAATAAAAAACACCAGCATCTGCTGTAGAGATCCATTTGTTGTTTGAGCCATCAATTATAATATCTGTTATAAATTGAAGCTCCAAAAGCTCTTTTGGCAATCCATCTTCAAGAATAATGATAGGTTCTGTTTGAATGGTTTCTTCAGTAAAAAAACTGGAAGTATTGTATAAAATTCTCAACCCTTTAAAAGTCCCAATCCACAGTACATTATTTTTGTCCAATGCAAGTGCTTTGATGTAGTTTGAAGGAAGGTTTGCAGTGTCTTCTCCAACAATTTGTTTAATTAAATTACCTGTCTCATTAAATCCAATAACACCATTACGAGCACTTGTAACCCATTTAGTCCCGTCTGGACCAATGGTAAATTCTTCAAAACCGAGTTCGTCGTTGATTGGGTCATTAATAATCGCACTAAAACTATACGATTGCCATTGATTAGTTGCAGGGTTAAATCTTTTTAGAGGTTCTTCTAACAAACTTGTAAGGGTCCATAAATATCCTTGATTGTCAAATTCAGTGTCAGATACTCGAATGCTTTTATAATTTGGAGCTCCTTCAAGTACTAAAGATTGCAAGCCACTGTTGGTTTCATCTAAAAGTTCAATGGAATAGTTTTTTTGAAAATTTAATAGCCCATGATGAAAAGAACTTATAAAAACTTGATTTGAGTTTACAGGATTAATTTCAATGTCATTGAGATTAAAAACTGGCTTTTGAATGGTCTGTTGAATACTATCGTAGGAAATACTTGTCCATGTTTCATTTTCATAATAGCTGAAACCTAATTGTTTAAATGGACTTGGGTTAAAATATACGTCATAATCCCCAAAAGTAACCCACAGATTGCCATAATCATATTGTAATGAAAAAGGCGTGTTCCGAAGAGGTCCGTCTGGGTGAACTGCCAAAAAATCATTGGGGGATGACATTGAATTTTTCAAAAGCCCCTCATTTTCTGTTCCAATAAAAATAGCATTAGATGTTATCAACCCAGAGGTTAGATTTGTATCAAACTCTACAGGTAGGGTATAACTTTCTAAAAGAGATAAATTAGAATCATAATGCTGAATATCAGCTGATGTAACCACCAAAAGATTTTCAGCATTGTTTTTAAGTTCTAAAACATCATTTGAGAAATTTAAAGCAAGTGTTAGTGTAGTTCCATTAACTTGATACAATTTATTATCGGATTTTACGGTATAAATTACACCTTGAACTGTATTTACAGCATTAAAGTTTCCTGTAAATAACATATTCCATGTTTGAAAATCTATCAGATTTGTGCTATTAATATCTGCGGTTTTTAATCCTGTATTTGTTGCTGCATAAATAAGATTACCATTAATGAAAGTTTGATTTATTTGAACTTGAGAACCATTTGCTCCAATATAGTAAGTGTCTCCAAACTCTAAGGCTTCCAAGTCATAAACTGATATTCCATAATTTGTAGAAATATATATACTAGTCTCGTTTTCCAAAAAGTGGTTAATTTGTTTATTTTCAGGTGGAATACTTGTTTTGTTCAGTATATCAACAACTTTTAAAACTGTTTTTGTAGTGAGGTTAAAAACTTCAAAAAGTCCTGATCGATAACCAATTATGAGTAACTCGTACTCATTACTGTAATGAATAGATGTAATATTTTCTCCAGAAAGACCATTAATTGTTGTAATTGTTTCCCGCTCTTCTGTTATGGGGTCGTAAGAAAAAATAGCGTTTTCACTAGCGGCATAAATTTTATCTCCTCCATCAACAACTGCTTTGATTTTGGTATAAGAAAAGTGGCCTTCCCAAGCATCATTATCAGTTGTTTGACCAAATAAAACTTTTGAGAAAAAAAGAAGTATTAAGAGTATGTATAGTCGCTGATTCAAAAATTAAATTTTATCAAATATATTTATATCAAACGACAAATTAGTTGATTATTATGTTTAAACAAAAAAGCTTCTACAATGTAGAAGCTTTTTGAATTATATTTCAATAAAATTTAGACCACACCTTGAGCGAGCATAGCGTCTGCAACTTTTACAAACCCTGCAATATTTGCACCCTTTACATAGTCTATATATCCTGTTTCTTCGTCTTTACCAAATTGAATACACTTGTCGTGGATATTACCCATAATGTCCTTGAGTTTGTCGTCCACTTCTTTTCGAGTCCAATTGTAACGCAGAGAATTTTGAGTCATTTCTAAACCTGAGGTTGCTACACCACCAGCATTAGAGGCTTTGCCTGGAGCAAATAAAATTTTAGCGTTTTGAAATACTGCAACAGCATCTTTGGTAGAGGGCATATTAGCGCCTTCACTGACACAAATACAACCGTTTTTAAGCAGTGTTTTAGCGTCAGTTCCATTGAGTTCATTTTGTGTAGCACATGGTAATGCTATATCACAAGGTTCGCCCCAGGGGGTTTTATTGGCAACAAATTTTGCATTTGGATATGCATCAACATAAGCACTAATTCGCCCTCTTTTGTTGTTTTTTAAATCCATCACAAAAGCTAATTTGTTATTATCAATCCCTTCATTATCAATAATGTAACCCGAAGAATCTGACAACGTTATAACTTTACCGCCTAGTTGAATAACTTTTTCTGCGGCAAATTGTGCAACATTTCCAGACCCTGAAATCGTTACTGTTTTACCTTTAATATCATCTCCTTTTGTTTGCAACATTTTTTGTGCAAAGTAAACTGTGCCGTAGCCAGTTGCTTCAGGTCGAATAAGAGATCCCCCCCATGTTACACCTTTTCCTGTAAGGACTCCAGTAAATTCGTTTTTGAGTTTTTTATACATTCCAAATAAAAATCCAATTTCTCTTCCTCCAACTCCAATATCTCCTGCTGGAACATCTGTATTTGGCCCAATATGGCGAAACAATTCACTCATAAAAGCATGACAGAAACGCATAATTTCGTTGTCACTTTTCCCTTTTGGGTCAAAATCACTACCGCCTTTTCCACCACCCATTGGAAGTGTTGTCAAACTATTTTTGAAAACTTGCTCAAAAGCTAAAAACTTCAAAATACTCATATTTACTGAGGGATGAAATCGTAAACCACCTTTGTATGGGCCAATAGCCGAATTCATTTGAATTCTATACCCTCTATTGACTTGAATTTCACCGTCATCATCGACCCAGTTTACTCTAAAAGTAACTGTACGTTCTGGTTCAACCATTCTTAAGAGTATATTTTTGCCGTGATAAATATCGTGTTTAACAATGTATGGGATAACAGTTTCAGCAACTTCCTCTACGGCTTGTAGAAACTCTGGCTCAAGACCATTTCTTTGTTTAACTAAGTTTAAAAATCCTTCAATTTTTTCTTTCATTTCATTTAATTTAGGAGCATTATAAATTACTAATTGTAGTACAAATATATAATATCCTTAAAAATAAATAGATATTTTTTTAAATTCGTAATATATGCCTATAAATTTACTTTAAAATTATGAATGTCTCAATAAAAAATAAGAGTTAAAAAGCTAAAACACTGATTTTTATCAGTTTAGTGCTTGCTTTAAATCCTCAACCAAATCGTGTTGATCTTCAATGCCAACACTCAACCGAATTAAAGAATCGACAACTCCTGTTTTTTCGCGCTCTTCTTTTGGAATACTTGCGTGTGTCATA
>CBFIIL010000042.1:0-3083 GCA_965662485.1 Flavobacteriaceae bacterium
TATCATTGTAATTGCAGTGCGCAATTTATTCTTAGTCACACTGTCGTAGACTTCTTGCCATGTATCTCTTTGAAATAAAAATTTTATCATGCTAATCGTCTCTTAATGCTACAATAGGTTTAATTTTTGATGCTTTTTTTGCTGGAACATATCCTGCTAATGTTCCTGCCGCAATTAGTGTAAATGTTGCTGCTATCACTAACGATTGACTTACGCTTGGGTTTGTTATAAAGTAGGATTTTAGACTTGGCCCTACCCATTCTAATACCCCTACTCCAGCCAAAAGACCTAAATATCCGGCAATGGTTGTTATTAATATTGATTCAATCAAAATTATAGAAATGATCGCTCGTGGAGATGCCCCCAATGCTTTTCTAATCCCAATTTCTTTGGTGCGTTCCTTAACTATAAAAATCATAATATTGCTAATTCCAACAATTCCAGCAATGAGAGTCCCCATCCCTATAATCAAAATTAAAATGCCCAGTACAGAAGTCATTTGATTGATCCCTTTGTTTTGCATAGCCATATTGAAAACTCGAATGGCGCGTTGATCATTTTTGGCTACAGAAAAACGATCTTTCAATTTCTTTTCTAAATCTAAACTAAAGTCTATAGCTTGATCATAATCATATTTTGGATTATAAGTTAGATTGATTTGATCGACATAATCGTTATTACCATAGATGAGCTGTGCTGTAGTTAATGGCATGTAAATAAAGCGCTCTTCATCATCCCCTCCATCATCTTTAAAGACACCAATAACTTGATATGGAATGCCACTCAAATTAATGTATTTGCCTAATGCATCCTCTTTTAAAAATAAATCTTGTCGTACCAAATCGCCAATTACAATAGATTTGGAACGCGCTTGCATGTCGCGTTGGTTGAGGTAGCGTCCCTGCGTTACTTTTGTTTTTTCTAAATATTGATGATCTGGATGAACTGCCCTTAAAGAATAATCGTTTTTTTCGTTTTTATAGCTGGCAGATACATTTCGATATATTCTAGAAGTTATAAATTGAATACTCGAATCAAAATCCGACTTGATGTAATCATAATCTTGATTTTTAAATTGAATTTTACGCCCGGCTTGAAGTCCTTTGTTGGCCTTAGTAGTTCGGCCAGAACGAATATAGATGGCGTTAGCTGCATCATCTACAAAAGCTTCTGAAAATGTATTATTAAGTCCATTGGCTAAACCAAATAGTATAGTAAATAAAAGAATTGCAAAAGCAACCGTAAACCCAGAAAGCAAACTTCGTGTTCGGTTTTTGTTAATACTTTGAAATATTTCTCTCCAAAGATCGATATCAAACATGTGCTTCTACTCTTACTTGTTTTACAAAATTATCTTCCATAATGACACCATCTTTTAGACGAACAATGCGTTTACACATTGCGGCAATATCTTCCTCATGGGTTACAATTAATATAGTTTTCCCTTCGTCGTTAAGTTGCTGCAAAAAGGCCATTATATCATAAGATGTTGTGGTGTCTAAAGCTCCTGTTGGCTCATCGGCCAATAGAAGTTTTGGCTCAGAGGCCAATGCTCTTGCAATAGCAACACGCTGTTTTTGACCACCAGACAACTCGCTTGGCAAGTGTGTTGACCAATCTAAAAGCCCTACTTTTTTCAAATGAAACTTAGCTTTTTCTTGACGCTTTTTGCGTTTCAAACCCTGATAATAAAGTGGCAAAGCAACATTTTCCAATGCATTTTTATAATTAATCAAATTAAACGATTGAAAAATAAATCCTAAAAATTTATTTCTATAAACCGCTGCTTTTTTTTCTGTTAGATTTTTGATAGGAACTTCGTCAAGAATATAATCCCCTTCATCAGCTTCGTCGAGCATTCCAATAATATTGAGAAGTGTAGATTTTCCAGAGCCTGATGATCCCATAATGGCGACCATCTCGCCTTTTTCTACAGAAAGATCAATCCCTTTTAATACATGAAGGCTAGAATCTCCTATTGGATAAGATTTGTGAAGCTTCTGAATTTTTAACATAATAATTTTTTGCTTGTTAAATATTATAGATATGACGAAATATCTTGTCTTTTGTTACAGTTTTGTTTAAAAAAATAAAACGAAATCTAAATTTGAATGGTTTTACTAAAAAAATAAATCTGTTTTTCTGCTTTATTTATTTTTTGATTTATATTTATTTCGACTTTTTTGTAGTGCCCAACATTAGAAGTCATAATATTTATCATTTAAAAACAGATCCTACTTATGGCCACCCAAGAAGCAAAAGAAATATTACTTGTAAAATTAGGCAATAGAATTAAAACTATTAGAAAAAGCAGAAACCTATCTCAAAAAGCTATGGCCGAAAAATGTGGTATGGATTTCGCTAGTTATTCAAACATCGAAAATGGCAAACGCAATGTTACTGTTTTTACACTTCAAAGAATTATAAGAGTGCTTAAATTATCATTTAATGAGCTTTTTAACTTTTAGGAATTATTAGAATTTTTTCTCATATATCTGTATAAAAACAGGGCTAATCCACCAATAAGAATGTAAGGTATAACCATGAGATAAACAATACCATCATTTACACCTTTTGCTGTGGTCTGTCCAGCTTCACTTTCCAATACGGCTCTACACATCGCGCATTGAGCATTGGTATAAAAACCAAAACAAATTAAAAATAAATATGTAAAGACCTGTTTCAAAATTTAGACGTAATACGGAGCAATCATCAGATAAACAATAACTCCTGTGATGGCCACATAAAGCCAAACTGGATAGGCATACTTTACAATTTTCTTGTGCGCAGCAAAATCTCTCAGATAAGCACGAACATAACTATGAAGAACCAATGGAATCACTATAACTGAAAGTATAATATGAGAAATTAAAATAAAATAGTAAATGTATTTTATTGTGCCTTTACCTTCAAAAGGTGTTGGATCACTTGTCATGTGATAGGCAACATACATTAAAAGAAAAACTAATGAACACGCCACCGCAGTTTTCATTAAATTTTCGTGCAAAGACACTTTTTTGTTTTTTATGGCCCAAAGCGCTGCAAGTAGTAATACGGCTGTAATCCCATTTATTGATGCATAA
>CBFIIL010000042.1:3093-10960 GCA_965662485.1 Flavobacteriaceae bacterium
ATAAATAGGTGGTAAAAATGTAAGTGCTTCAACGTTTGGAATTCGAATTCCAAAAAGCAATGCAACTACAACCGGTATGGCTATAGAAACAATATTGATCCACAATTTAAATTTCTTATCTATTGGTTTTGGTGTGTTACTCATTTTCAAGTAATTTTAAAATATCTTCTTTTAGTGCTGAAATTTCTTCTAATTCGCCCTCATCATTAATTTGCTCTCTTTCGCTGATGACACCTTTATAATATATTTTTGGGTTGCCAAAATCATCTGTTCTAGAACGAATATAACCCTCTTTATCTATAAGTGCAAAATTTCCTGAATGCTCAAAACCTCCTGCTGCGCCTTCCACTTCTGCAGCATAGAGATTGAATCCTACATTAGCTAAATTATAAATATCTTCTTGTTGTCCTGTTAGAAAATGCCAATTTGGATTTGTTACCCCATATTGATCTGCATAATTTTTCAAGACCTCAACAGTATCATAATTTGGGTTTATCGTAAAGGATGCAATTCCAAAATCGTTGCGTTTAGGAAAGGTGTTTTGGATATTAACTAAATTTTGATTCATTTTTGGACAAATGGTTGGACATGTTGTAAAGAAAAACTCTACTAAATACACTTTCCCCTCAAAATCTTTATTTGTGATAACTTTCCCATATTGATTGGTAAAACTAAAGGGCATCACCTTTTTTCGTTCGCCATTGATGACTAAATATGAAAGTTGTGCGTCGTCTTTTGTTTGTAGCTTAACATCAACGCTTCTACTCTCTATTCTTGTGATGTCTTTGTTTTGTATTCTATCAATTATTTTTGGAATAAAAATAATTCCAAAAACAAGAACAATAAAGGCGATGCCTACGTATGAATAATTAGTTGATTTCATTGTTTAATAGATCTTCGGCCCTACGGGTGGTTGAACTAAAATTCCCTTTTCGTTTTTGGCGATATTCTGTAAAAAGAATACGCATGTCTTCACTCATTTTATTTTTCAACTCGGCAACTTCAAGAACATTGTAGGAGGACATAGAATAAATTGGAAAATTTTCTTCTTTTTGGGCTTTTGTTCTATCATCCAAACGTCCTCGTTGATGTTTTTCTTTATCAATAATAAAAACATCATTGGAGGCTAAATCGGGACGAAGGGCCTCTGAAATTCTTAAATTGGTATATGTCTCTTTGATATCATCGTCAGAGCCAAAAGCAAACGTCCAATATTCTAGAGGCTCAAAACTGTTGAGTTCTTTTTTTAATTCTTGTGCTTGCTGTTTTGCAGTTTCAGGTAATAAAATTATAATTTGAAAACGTTTAAATCCACGAAATTTATCATAAACTAATTCTTTTAAATTTAAAGCTCGGGTGGCATCATCCATAGGGTTCTGCCCTAAAAAACCAAGTACAGTCAAGTGATTTTCTAAACGAATTTTAGTTCCGTCTTCTGCTTGAAAATTAGTGAGCTCAGGAATGTTACTTTTAACGATATCAAGTGTAGTATAATTGTGTTTTGAAGGGTAAAGGAACAGCAAAAATAGTACTGGTAGAAAAAATAGCACAGAAAGCACCAATGGTTTTTTAATTTTTGCAATCATCATAGTACAAAAGTAAAAAAGACGGTTATAATTGACCGTCTTTATTAACATAATATATTCTTAATTTTTAAAAATCTCTTTTGATAAATCCATTGGTATATACAGATTCAATATAACCTCCTTCTTGTAACAAAATAAATATCAGGTAACAAATAAGAAATACTGTAGTCCAAACAACAAGTCTTCTTAAAGCTTTTGTTTCATCTCGCATGTGCATAAAATCCCAAGTGATATAGTAGGCTTTTATAATGGTTAGTACAATGAATATTAAGTTTAGACTTTTGGTGTAAATAAATGCGGAAAATATAATATTTAAAAGTGTTGCTCCAAGACCTCCTTCAAATGGTGTCATTGAAGGGCTCATAAGGGCTTCTGGTTTATAAATACCGAGAACAACTTCTACTGCTGTTATAATGGTGAGTAACAGAAGTACTCCCCAAATTTTTTGAGTATTGGATTTAAATTTTATTAACCCTCTGAAAATTTCTAATTTATGTGCGTGATCTGCCATTTTTAAAAAATTATTATATTAAACAAGGTAAAAGAATGTAAAAACAAATACCCATACCAAATCTACAAAGTGCCAGTATAGCCCTACTTTTTCAACCATTTCATAGTTTTTTCTGCGCTCATAAGTTCCAATAATAACATTAAAGAAAATAATGATATTGATGACAACTCCAGAAAACACATGAAATCCATGAAACCCTGTGATAAAGAAGAAAAAGTCAGCAAATAATGGCGCGCCGTATTCGTTGACTTCCAAATTAGCGCCTTTTACATAACGCTTCCCATTAGCTTTCAATTGTGCTAAGGATTCTTCTCTTGATAAAACTGTTTTTTCTCCTTCTTCATTAATGGTTTGGGTACGCACCAAAATATTTGGGTGTGACTCTAATCCATGATAAATATCTTCCACAGAAAATGCAGGTAAAGCACCTTCATCTACAAACCAAATCCCATTTTTGTTTTGGTGTTGTGTTCGTTCGGTATGAGCTGCTACAGCAAATTCCTCAACAGCTAATCTTTTGAAAACATCTTCGCCGTCAATATTTTTGTATTCGCCAAACTGCAGAATATTTCCTCCTTTTGTTTGAACAGCACCATAATCTCCTTGAATAAATGTTGCCCATTCCCAAGCCTGAGACCCTACAAATATGATTCCACCAATTATTGTGAAAAACATGTACCAAATGACTTTATTTTTCTTCATTTGATGCCCAGCATCAACCGCTAGTACCATTGTAACTGATGACATAATCAGCACAAACGTCATAAAAGCAACATAAATCATAGGGAGTTCTTGCCCATGTAAAAAAGGTACGTGTGTAAATACCTCATCAGCAATAGGCCAATAGTCTATAAATTTAAATCTTGAAAATCCATAAGCGGCTAAAAAGCCAGAAAATGTTAAAGCATCTGAAACAATGAAAAACCACATCATCATTTTTCCATAACTTGCTTTTAATGGCTGATTGCCTCCGCCCCAAGTTTTTCCTTCTGTTCCTGTGCTAACTACCGTAGAATTCATAGCTGAAATAATTTTTTGAGTTGTGCAAAAATAATCATTTTATTTAGTTAAAGAAATATAAAAAGAAAAAGAGATACAGCCACAAAATGTCAACAAAATGCCAAAAGATTGAAGCCAAATCAAATCCTAGTTTGTTTGTTGGGGTATATTTCTTTTTTAAGTGGTTGATAATGACCACAATAAGGCTTATTAACCCCACCAAAACATGTAGAATATGAACTACTGCAATGATGTAAATGTAAGACATTGTAATGTTGCTTGTTGGCCCTGTAAAATTATATCCCGATTGAATAATTTCACTAAATCCTGAAAATTGAGTGTATATAAACGCCAATCCCAAAACAAAAGTCCCCAAAAGAAGTGATATACTTAGTTGGTTTTGGTGCTTCAAAAGCGCTTTTTTTGAAAGATAAAGCACTAAACTGCTAATAACAATTATAATTGTACTTGCTGTAAAAGATTCTGGAAGTTGAAAATTTGTGAGCCAATCTTCGCGAGTACTGCTCACAATAAAAGCACTTGTTAGTCCTCCAAAAGACATAACAAGAGAAATAATTCCAAACCAGAGCATCATTTTTTTTGCTCTGATATTTTTTTCTTCAGGTGTTCCTTGTGTTAAATCCATATCAAATAAATTTATCTAAAACATAGATGAGTTGTAAAACGGTAATATAAATAACGCTAACGAGCATCAACTCACGCGCAACTTTGTCTGTTTGATGCTGAAAGAGTCTAAAACCAAAATATAAAAAAACCAGACCTATCGCGCCAATTAGTATAGCAGCAACCAAAGAAAGTTCAAGAGCTCCTGTAAAGCCAAAAGCTGGAATTAGTGAAATTAGAACAGTCCAAGTGATATAAATAATGATTTGTAAAATGGTGCCTCTATCTTTTGCCCCTGTTGGCAACATCAAAAAGCCTGCTTTCTTATAATCGCTATCCAAAAACCATGCAATGGCCCAAAAATGTGGAAATTGCCAAAAGAATTGTACCATAAAAAGAACCCCTGGTTCTAAATCAAACTTTCCAGTAAAGGCCACCCACCCTAGCATAAAAGGAATGGCTCCAGGGATGGCTCCAGCAAAAACTGATAGCGGTGTTTTTTGCTTTAGCGGTGTATAAACACTGGTGTATAAAAATATTGAAATGGCCGCAAACATTGCCGTTTTTGCATTAATGTAGTACAATACTGAAAGTCCAAAAACAGTCAAAATAGTTCCCAAAATAAAAGCATTAATTACCGAGATTTTGCCTGTAGGCAGAGGCCTTTTTTGCGTTCGAAGCATAAGTTTATCTAAATCGCACTCAATGATTTGATTAAAAACATTGGAAGCGCCTACCATACAATAACCCCCAATTGCGAGCAATATCAAAACTAAATAATTCACTTGATCTGCGGCAAGTAGATATCCTGCAATAGACGAAAAAACAACACTTAAAGACAAGCCCATTTTTGTGATGACTTTAAAATCCTGAAAGCGACTAGCAACACTTATGGATGGGACAGCTTGTTGGTTCATAAAAGAAGAATGCTTCTGATTTGCGCAGCAAAGATAATCCTTAATTGCGTCTAAATCAATATATTCTTTAAAGAAAAAAGAGGAAATAAAACTGCGTTAACTACAATATAAATCTATAGGTAGCTTTAATCAAAAATATATTTTGAGGTTGTTGATCCAAAATCCCTGTTTGAAATCCATCAACAAGGCCTTCGCTTGTAGAAATATTGGCTCTTGTCCCTTGAGACCAGACCAAAAATAACTCAGATCCAGGAATATATTCCCAACGCATTACTAAATTTGAATTGAATTGTACGTAAGAAAAATCAGGATTACTAAAACTATAATCCAAAACCCCATCTGAATTTTCATCAATCTCAAAAGAACCATTGTTAAGCTCTATTTCTGAAGAATTAAAAGCATAAAAACGATCATTTAATCTGTCAGCTGTAGCATTTGTAACATATTTGAAGTCAGTATAACGTCCTCTAGAAATAAAAGGTTGTGCATAATATTGAATCGTGAGGTTAGGATTGATGGTGTAGTTTATGCGAAAAGAAGCACTGAGCGTTTGATTATCAATTGTTCCTAATATATAGCGTTTTGAATTACTAAAGTCTACTTGTGTGACATATTGTGTCTTGCTTGGACGAGATTCAAATTCAGGTGAAAAAGAGATATTTAATGCATTTATGGGCTGATAATTCAATCTTGCTTCTAGCTTAAGAAAAGAAAAATTATCTTCTGCTGCTTGAGAATGAATGATACCAAATCTAGCTACAAACTTTTTTCTATCATCCGTATTAACAAATAAAAATTTTAAATTTTCTTTAGAAAATCGCCATCGTGGACCCCCACGTAAAGCCGAGTTCAAGAAAATTCTTGGCTTATGTGTAAAGCCAATACTCATGCCCCAGTTATTCAAAAAATTAAGCCTTGAGCGAAAATCATATTGCGTTCTATTGTGATTCCCTTCAAAGTCATATGACGTAAATTGATTAAATCTTAAGGATAAATCTCTAAAAACAGAAACTGGCTTTGCGATGTTATACCTCACATTAAAAAATTGAAATTTTTGATCTGCTCGCCGTAAAAATCCAATATCATTGAGTTCTAATTCTGGAGAAGACCATTTGAACCCTGTATCGTAATTCCAGTTTTTGCCTCCAACTTTTCCAATTTCAAAAAGGCCTCCAGTTCCTGTAAGTGACGTTCTATTGGGGTCCACTTCCAGATGAGTGGCATCAACTCTATTAAAAAGGTGTGTCAAATTCTCTTGAGTTGATTGTATGGCTTCTAGGCTTCCATTGACATGACTCATTACAAAATTTGTCTGTACATAATAGGCACGATTTTTCCATTGGTGTTTAAAATCAACGCCGCCTGAGTAGGCGGATTTTCTTAGTCCTGATGTTGCTTCAGAAATAGAACGGTTTGTTGCTGTAAACATACCGCCCAAAAATGTGTTTCTTTTATTCATATCTTTTTGGACTCTTCCAACAAAGTAATTTGTGAAAGGTTCTGCCTCTGCTTCACTAATCGTTCCATTGGAATTAATTTCGATATACTCCTTACTTGTCATGCTTTCTAAAACTCCAATAGACCAACCATTCTTAGTTTTTCCACTAAATTTTGTAGCACCTAAAATCGTTGTATTTTGCGGTCGATCTGTATATGACCCGGAAGGTGTTGAGGGATACACCTGTGGCGATCTTCCTATTCTTCTTGAAAAAAATAAATTATCCCTATTCCCTGCAAAACGATAATCGAAAATATTTTTGTTTTCAACAAAAAACGGCCGTTGCTCTCTGTTAAAAACTTCAAAACCGTCCAATGCAATAGCTGCAGGATCGGCTTCTACTTGACCAAAATCTGGATTTACAGTTATATCTAATGTTAAATCATTAGTAACACCAATCTTAGCGTCCAGACCTGCATTAATTCTATAGTCTCGACCATTCCTGTAAGGATTGCCTTGTTCGGCCTCATAGGTTTGCAGTTGTGCTACAGTAAAAGGTTGTATTTCAAGTTGCTTCTGAGGTTTAATATTTTTAATTCCTATAAGCTCACCAGCTTCGCTAACCCATCCTGCAGAGCCTACAGGTATTCTATCCCATGCCGATAATTCATTCTCTCTAAAAAGATTTCGAGTAACATTGAGTCCCCAGATTTGTTCTTGATCATCTCCAAAACGCAACTGACTCAAAGGAATTTTGAGTTCAGCAGACCACCCTTTTGAAATAATTTGAGCTTTAGTGCTCCATATTGGGTTCCAACTATCATCAATATCTTGACCATTTTCAGTAATAAGTTCATCGCCTCGAACCCCAGCAGCAGTTACTGTAAATAGAAATGCTGTACGAAGGTCATGATAGCTGTCTATTAATATATTTACTCTATCGCCTTCAAAACCATCACGCCTTGAAAGCCTTTTTGTTATTGTTTCAGGGGCAGAATCTAAAGCCAAAATTGCAATGTATAAATGTTTTTGATCATACAGAATTTTAAATTTTGTTTGCTCTGTTGGAGGGGTGTTTTCATCTGGGTTAACTTCAACAAAGTCTGCCCCCCATTCTACCAAATCCCATATAGAGTCATCAACAAGTCCATCAACCTTTGGTGAATTTTCTGGGCTAATTTCTGTTGTATAATATTGTTTTGGTGAAATTATTTGAGAAAAAGCAAATAGTGGCAAAAAGATAGCTGTAATTAGGTATTTGTCAAAAAAAAGTTTTTTCATAGGTACAATGAGTAGGCTTAAGGTGCTAATAATTTGCACAAATGTACAAGACTGAAATTTATATTCTCAATCATTTAGAAAAGTTTAACTCATATTAGCTGATACCGTAAAGAGTATCACTAAAAAATAACCCCAAAAAAATAAGCAGTACAAGATTTTGTTAATAACAATTTATAATTGTAGATTTGCAAACTCTTTTTTTAGGAGGAATGTATAATTAGAAAAATATTTTAACGTGGACACTCTAAGTTATAAAACAATATCAGCAAATAAAGCGACTAGCGACAAGCAGTGGGTTATAGTTGATGCAGAAGGACAAACACTAGGTCGTTTGGCATCAAAAGTAGCAATCCTTTTAAGAGGAAAGCACAAGCCAAACTTTACACCACATGTTGATTGTGGTGACAATGTAATTGTTGTCAATTCTGAAAAGGTTAACTTGTCTGGGAATAAGTGGAACGACAAGTCTTACATACGTCACACAGGATATCCTGGAGGTCAACGTTCTTTA
>CBFIIL010000043.1:0-10101 GCA_965662485.1 Flavobacteriaceae bacterium
TTGACCAACGGCATTTTTAAAAATGGAGAATTATCCACTTTTAAAACAAATCTAGAAAAGAACAATCTCTTTCCGTTAAAGCCAAATCCTCTTGAAATTTTACAAATCAACTTGGGGTATATGTGCAATCAAGTGTGTGCACATTGTCATGTTGATGCTGGGCCAGACCGCAAAGAAATCATGAGTAAAGAAACGATGCAACTCTGCCTTGAGGTGCTTAAAAAATCAAATGTCACTACTTTAGATTTAACCGGAGGAGCTCCAGAAATGAATCCAAATTTTAGATGGTTTGTTGAGCAAGCTCATAAAATTGGTGTTCAAGATTTTATTGTACGATCAAATTTGACCATCATAATGGCCAACAAAAAGTATCATGATCTTCCTGAATTTTTTAAAAACCATAATATTCATGTCATATCCTCTATGCCGCATTGGACCAAAGGAAAAACTGACAAACAACGGGGAGATGGAGTGTTTAATTCGTCTATTGAATCTTTAAAAAAATTAAACAAAATTGGTTATGGCTTAAAAAATTCCAATTTAAAATTAGATTTGGTTTATAATCCTTCCGGAGCGTTTTTACCTACAAATCAAAAAAGCTTAGAATTAGACTTTAAAAAAGCGCTTTATGATGATTTTGGAATCGAGTTTCACAATCTTTTTACCATTACAAATTTACCCATAAGTAGATTTTTAGATTATCTTATCGCTTCAGAAAATTATGAAGATTACATGTATGCATTGGTAGAGGCGTTTAACCCAAAGGCCGTTGACAACGTAATGTGTAAAAATACTCTGTCTGTGGGGTGGGATGGCTATTTGTATGACTGCGATTTTAATCAAATGCTCAATTTAAAACTCAAGGATCCGATTGCACATATAAAAGATTTTGATGAAACCGTTCTACAAAAACGAACCATCCAAATTTCGCAGCATTGCTACGGCTGTACTGCTGGCGCTGGAAGTAGTTGTCAAGGAGCTGTGGTATGATAAAAAAAGAAAAAATGTATGAGTAATTCGCTAATAATGATCTTTGTTAGAAACCCAAAGCTAGGCCGTGTAAAAACCCGTTTGGCTAAAACTATTGGCGATCAAGCGGCCTTGGAAATTTATGAAATCCTTAGTAAACATACGGCTAAAATAATTAGTGAAATAGATTCAGATAAACTTATCTTTTACTCCGAAAAAATTCAAGACAATGATATTTGGACAGCAATTAATTGTAAAAAACAAATACAAACTAAAGGAGATTTAGGTCAAAAAATGCTTGATGCTTTTCAGTATGGATTTTCATTGGGCTATAAAAAAATTATTATTATTGGAAGTGATTTGTATAGCTTACGCCCAAAACATATTGAATCTGCTTTTGAGCAGTTGGAAAATTATGATGTGGTTATTGGACCTGCACTAGATGGCGGGTATTATTTATTAGGATTAAATTCTGTAATCCCCGAAATTTTTAAACAAAAACAATGGAGCACTTCCTCTGTTCTTAAGGAAACATTATCCGATTTGAAGGAATTTAATGTTAACTTGCTCGAACCTTTAAATGACATTGATACTTACGAAGACTTAAAAAAAGAACCTCAACTCTTAAAACAAATAAATATATGATTAAACTCATCAATGAAACCGTAGATTATTTAAAAGAAAAGGGATTTGAGAGTCCAAAAATTGGCATCATATTAGGAACTGGACTTGGGCAGCTTATCCATGAAATCGAAATCATTAGCGAAGTCAGCTATAATCATATTCCAAATTTTCCCACGGCAACCGTTGAATTTCATAAAGGAAAACTCATTTATGGAAAAATTGCAGGGCAAACGGTAATGGTCATGCAAGGTCGCTTTCATTTGTACGAAGGCTACTCTTTACAAGATGTGACCTACCCCATACGAATAATGCATGCGCTTGGCGTCAATCGTTTATTAGTTTCAAATGCCGCTGGTGCAATTAACCTTAACTTTAAAAAAAGTGAGTTGATGCTCATCGAAGATCATATCAATTTACAAGGCGGGTCACCACTAGCATTTAAAGGCGTTGAACTTCTGGGGGAGCGCTTTGTAGATATGAGTGCTCCATATGACAATCAAATGAATACACTTTTAAAGTCTATTGCAGAGAAAGAAAACATCACACTTCATAGTGGTGTTTATACTAGTGTATTTGGCCCCCAACTCGAAACACGTGCAGAATATAGAATGCTAAAACTCATAGGAACAGATGCTGTTGGCATGAGCACTGTTCCAGAAGTTATTGTTGCCAATCATTTGGGTATAAAAGTTTTAGCTATTTCTGTTATTACTGACGAATGTGATGCGGATAACCTAAAGCCTGTAGACGTTCAGGACATCATGAGCATGGCTGCAATTGCAGAACCAAATATGATTACTTTATTTAAAGAACTTATTGTGCATTTATAGAGGTTAATCTTTCAATTTGACTCAAATTGAGTAAATTTGTAAAAAATCAAATTTTATGACCCAAAACAAAAATCCTAACTTCTTGAAGTGGGGTATAAAATACTCATTAAGTGCTGCAGTAACTGGTATGTTATGCTGTGTTGCTCCTGCTGTTTTATTTATGTTTGGGCTAATGGGCGGGGTATATGCCATTTCATTTGCAGACTTTTTTTATAATGAAGATGGAAGCTCGGGGACAGGAGCTTGGATTCTCAAAATTTTTGCTTTAGCTATTGGATTTTACGGCATATATAGCTTTCGCAAAAAACAAAATCAATGTTCCATAGACCCAAAACGCAAGAAAAAAAATTTAATCTTACTCATTGGCATCATTGTTATCCTTGGAATTGGTCTTTTTCTAAGTTTTGAAAAATGGTCGGCATGGTACTTTAATGAACATATTGTTCCTGCACAACAAAAAGAATTAAATATAAAGAACTAAGTTCTATTGAAACCAATTATAAAAGTCATTATACCAGCGTACAACGAAGCTGAAGCAATTGTAAATGTAATTAATGATATTCCAAATTCTGTAGAAGAAATTATTGTAGTCAATAATGCTTCGACAGATGCTACCCCTGAAAATGCAAAAAAATCTGGAGCTACAGTCCTCTTTGAAGCAAAAAAAGGGTATGGTTATGCTTGCTTAAAAGGCATGGATTATATTGAAAATTCGAAAGGAAAAACAGACATTATTGTTTTTTTAGATGGCGATTACAGCGACTATCCCGAAGAGCTTAAAAAAATTGTTGCGCCTATTACTGAAAATAACATAGACTTTGTTTTAGGAACTAGAACGCAATTAGTAACAGAAAAAGGAGCAATGCAACCACAACAAATTTTTGGTAATTGGCTAGCAACAACTTTGATGAGATTATTTTTTAACTCAAAATTTACTGATTTAGGACCATTTAGAGCCATCAAATATCCAGTGCTAAAATCACTTCAAATGGAAGACAAAACCTATGGTTGGACTGTGGAGATGCAACTCAAGATTTTAAAAAAACAATATAACTATATTGAAGTCCCTGTAAATTATCGCAATAGAATTGGTGTTTCAAAGGTGTCTGGTACATTAAAAGGTAGTATATTTGCGGGGATTAAAATCTTGACTTGGATATTCAAATACAGTTTTAAATAATGTTCTTAGAGACCATCATTATTGCTATATATTCCACTGCACTCATTCTTATTTTTATGTATGCATTGGCACAGTTGAACCTTCTTTTTAATTATTTGAGTGCCAAAAGATCCGATAAAACTGATAAGAAATTTGATTTATCAGACCCAAATCAAGTCCCATTTGTAACCGTTCAGCTTCCTGTTTACAATGAGCTGTATGTTATGGAACGCTTGCTTAATAATATCGTAAAACTAGACTACCCAAACCATAAATTAGAAATTCAGGTCTTAGACGATTCTACCGACGAATCTGTAGAATCAACCGCAAAACAGATCAAACTTTTACAAGAAAAAGGATTTGACATACAACATATTAGAAGAGAAAATCGCAATGGATTTAAGGCTGGAGCACTCAAAGAAGGATTGACCGTTGCAAAAGGAGAATTTATTGCAATTTTTGATGCCGATTTTCTTCCCAAATCAGACTGGCTCAAACGTACAATACCCTATTTCAAAAATGATAAAATTGGAGTTGTTCAAACCCGCTGGGGACATATCAATAGAGAATATTCGATTTTAACAAGAGTTCAAGCTTTTGCTCTTGATGCCCATTTTACTTTAGAACAAGTCGGCCGAAACATAAAGGGTCATTTTATTAATTTTAATGGTACTGCCGGAATATGGCGAAAAACATGCATTATTGATGCTGGAAATTGGGAGGGTGACACCCTTACCGAAGATTTGGATTTAAGTTATCGTGCTCAATTGAAAAATTGGGAATTTAAATATTTAGAAGACGTTGAAACCCCTGCCGAACTTCCTGTTGTTATTAGTGCAGCGCGCTCTCAACAATTTCGCTGGAACAAAGGCGGAGCTGAAAATTTTAGAAAAATGATTGGTCGTGTTTTTTCAAGTAAAAACCTCTCTTTTAAAACAAAAATTCATGGCATGCTACACCTGCTCAATAGCACCATGTTTTTGAATGTTCTTATTGTAGGGATTCTAAGTATACCGATGCTGTATATTAAAAATGAATACGCACACCTTAAAGCTTACTTCTATGTGATGAGCTTTTTTGTGATTAGTACACTTATATTTTTTGTTTGTTATTGGTTTATGTACAAAAAAACATATGGTTCCAGTCTAAAAAATTTTGTACAATACATTGCCTTGTTTTTTACATTTTTCTCCATAGCAATGGGCTTTTCTCTTCACAATTCTATTGCCGTAATTGAAGGACACATGGGAAAGCGGAGTGAATTTGTAAGAACTCCAAAATTCAATATCAATTCCATTTCAGACAGTTGGAAAAACAATAAATACTTGCGAAAAAAACCATCTCTAAATGTTATCCTAGAAGGTTTACTTATGATTTATTTTGCCTTTGGAATGTACAGCGCCTTTATTGTTGGCGATCAAGGTGGCGATTTTGGATTGTTCCCATTTCATTTGATGCTATTTATTGGATTCGGCTTTGTGTTTTATAATTCTATTAAATCCAAAATCTAAATTGCCTGGCAATGAGCTCAAGGCAAATCAACACAAATAAACTCACTTTTCTTTTTTGGAGTATTCTCTCTATTGTTGCTTACTTCTACTTTTCTTATGCCTTAAAACGCTACGATCATATCAATTTAGGCATTAGTATAGCATTGCTTTTTACGGGCTATTATTTTATTTTAAAAACACCCATAAAGTATTCCTTAATGGTTGGCTTAGGTGTTGTTTTTAGATTAATTTTCTTGTTTAGTATTCCAAATTTATCACAAGATTTCTACCGTTTTATATGGGACGGTCAATTAATCATCAATGGCCTAAATCCATATTTATTCACTCCAAATGAACTCATAAACACACATCATACTTTGTTTACACAAATGGAACCCCTTTACAAAGAAATGGGAGCTCTGAGTGCTCAACACTTTTCCAATTACCCACCCATCCATCAACTCCCTTTTGTTATAGCAGCATTGATTTCTAAAAACTCTATTTTGGGCAGTGTGATTATTTTAAGAATCATCATCATTTTAGCAGACATTGGAATTCTTATTTATGGAAAAAAATTATTAGAGTTATTAAAATTACCTACACAAAATATTTTCTATTATTTCCTGAATCCATTAGTTGTAATAGAACTTACTGGAAACCTTCATTTTGAAGCTCTAATGCTTTTCTTCTTAGTGGTATCGCTCTATTTTTTGTATAAACAAAAACTTATACATTCAGCTATTTTTATGGGATTTTCAATCCTAACAAAACTTTTACCTGTGTTCTTTTTACCATTACTGATAAATCGTCTTAAATTTAAAAAAACACTTCTTTATTCCACATTAATAATAGGCTGTATTATTGTCTTATGTTTGCCTTTTTTTGAGTTTCAATTTTTAAAAAATTATGGCAAGACCGTAGGGCTTTGGTTTACAAATTTTGAATTCAACTCTAGTTTTTACAGTCTAGGAAAGTCGGCAATGTCAAAGAATTTTGGAATTCAACTTATAGAACATATGTCATATGTTGTACCGTTTTTAATGGCTGTTTTTACCTTATACTTTTCGCTTCAAAAAACAACTGAAACTAAAAAAATAATACAGTCATTCTTTTGGATTTTGACCATTTATTTTCTTATGTCAACAACCGTTCACCCTTGGTATATAACTACACTAGTTTTTTTAAGTTGTTTTACTAACTATAAATTTGCATTGGCATGGAGTGCCACTATATTTTTTAGCTACTTTGCCTACCACAAAAGTGGAGTTGAGTCAAACACACTTTTTGAATTAATAGAATACGTTTCTGTTGGAATAGTTCTTTTATTTGAACGTATTAAAAACAAAACTACTACAACATCATCATTAAGCTGAGTTCATGCTCAGAAAGATGCTTCCAATGTCCTCTTGGCAAGTCTTTTTTGGTTAGTGGACCAATAGAAACACAGTCAAGTTTTTGAATTTCATAATTAAAATGTGTAAAAATAGTCCGTAAAAGCGTGTTTCCTGTATTCTTTATTTTGATGCCAACTTCATTTTTCTTTGCACCTTCAACATAACTTATGTCTTCAACTCGAATAAGCTTCCCTTTAAGTTTGAAGCCTTCTTGAATTTGTTTTAAATGCTCAAATTTTAATGGTTTATCAAGCTCAACATGAAAAAGCCGTGCAACACCATTTTTGGAATTGGTGAATTTAGCATGTATTTTTTCATCATTAGTAAATAAAATCAACCCTAGAGAGTTTCTTCCCAAACGTCCAATTGGACGAATATTTGAAGTACTTGCTTTGGCTACCAAATCCATTACTGTACGCCCTTTACCCTCGCTTGTTGTGGTTGCAAAACCTTTAGGCTTGTTCAGTAGAACATAAGCTTTTTGCTCTGGATTGATGCGAGCACCATCAAAACGAACATCATCATTTGGTTTTACTTTGTAGCCCATTTCTGTAACTACTTTTCCATTTACAGTTACATTTCCAATACTAATGAACATATCGGCCTCACGTCGAGAACATACACCAGAATTAGAAATAAATTTATTCAAGCGAATTAAGGATGACTTTTTATTTCCTTGAACAGAAGAAGACTTCTTTGGTGTTTTTTTATGGCGTTGATTGACTGACATGATTAATTTTTGTCAAAGGTACTGTATAAAATAAGAATTAGAGTTGATCTCTCTAAAAAATCTTATTGATGATTAAGGCAGGGTCAAGAAGTATTATACTTAAAACCCCCAAGAAAATTAAGACTTTTAATATGTTATGAATGCGATGATACTGTTTTATGGAAGACGTTTCCCAAGTCATTAAAAGAGTAATAATTAGCGTTAAAATAGAGCCCCAAAAGAAATAATCCATAAGCCCTAAATCAAAATTTAAAACTAAAATTAATGAAATGCTAATATTTATAAAAACGAATACTGTAATCATCAATTTGGTTGAACGCTCTCCATAAATCACAGGAACAGTTTGATAATTTAAAGCTAAATCACCTTTTATATTTTCTAAATCCTTTATCAGTTCTCGCATCGCCAAAATGAGAAAAAGATAAAATCCAAAAACAAAAATCAACTGATTATAATTTTGAAAATATAGAAAAATAGCAAAAAATGGAACTATTGAAAGCAAGGCCGACGTTAGATTTCCTACAATTGGCATTTTTTTTATTTTATGTGAATAAAACCAAATGGAAAAAATATAACATACAAAAAATAAAACCGCACGAAAAGATATTGCACTTGCAGCAAGGAGGACTAAAAAATTTAAAATAAAATAGAGTTTAAGTTTTGTTTGTTGACTTACGACTTGATCCAATATAAATTTTTGAGGCCTATTGATTAAATCTTTTTCTTGGTCATAAAAATTATTGATGATATATCCAGAGGCAACAGCACCTAACGTAGCCAAAACGATTGCAAACAAATAGAGGTCCAACAAAACATCTAACAGCGTAGAACCTGGCGACAAAATAAAAATTGATGTCAGATACTGCGCCAAAAGAATAAGAGCAATATTGTAGCCTCGAACTACAGAAAATATACTTAGCAACTTTAGCAAAGTATGTTTCTTAAAAATGTTCATGTGTTGATTTTAGAAGTTGTAAACGACTTCTAATTTATAATCAGAAAGTACTTTTTGTGCTTTTTGAATGTCTTCTGTAAAGCCCAAAATATATCCGCCACCGCCAGAACCACATAGCTTTAAGTAATACGAATTTGACTCAATGCCAGCTTGCCATATTTGGTGAAACTTTTTTGGTATCATTGGCTTGAAGTGGTTGAATACAATTTTAGACAATTGTTTTGTGTTTTGAAATAACGACTTTAAATCGCCTTTAAGAAAGTCTTCTACACAAGCATCGGTATGTTTTATGAATTGGTTCTTAATCATTTTTCTAAAGCCTTCTTGCTTCATTTTGTCCATAAAGATTTGGACCATTGGAGCGGTTTCGCCAATTATCCCACTATCCAATAAAAAAACAGCACCTTTACCTGAAGCATTTTGAGAAGGAATGCCTGTGGCTTCAATATGATCTTTGGAATTGATTAAAATAGGAAGACTTAAATAGCTATTGAGAGGGTCTAAACCTGAAGATTTTCCGTGAAAAAAAGATTCCATCTCAGAAAAGATTGCCTTTAAGGTTAACAACTTCTCGCGCGTAAGATTCTCCAGAACAGTAATTTTTTCGTGAGCATACTTGTCGTAAATTGCCGCAACTAATGCCCCACTACTTCCTACGCCATAACCCTGAGGAATTGAAGAATCAAAATACATTCCATTAGAAATATCTTTGGCCAATGCTTCAAGATTAAACGTCACTAAATTTGTGTCCATTGAATGCAAATAATCCAAGTAATTGAGTAACGTTTCATTTGATGCTTTGGCTGAACCCGAAAGATTTTTATCCAATTTTAAGGCGCCATTATAAAAGTTGTAGGGAATAGAAAGTCCCTTGGAATCTTTGATGATTCCATATTCTCCAAACAACAAGATTTTTGAATAAAAAAGTGGTCCTTTCATATCTTAATTAATTCATTTCAAATATACATTAATTTTCGATGCGTTTTGCCCCATTGCCAACATTATCAAGAATATATTGTTTATTTTGACAATACACAGACAATTCATTTTGAATAAATAATTCTACTTTTTGAGCGTATTCTTTTGGATATAACACATGAACATTTGCCCCTGCGTCAAGGGTAAAGCAAACATGAATATTAGTGTTTTTTCTGTAAGTCCATATCGAATTAATAATCTCTAAAGTATTGGGTTTCATAAGAATAAAATAGGGATCGCTACTCATCATCATGGCATGGAGCGTAAGTGCTTCCTTTTCTACAATGGTTATAAACCCATTTAAATCCCCCGATTTTAGTATTGGTATCAATTGATTCAAATGAGCATGTGCTTGTTCAAAACGCGACTGTGCAAATGGATGATTGTGCATTAAATCATGCCCAACAGAGCTACTTACTTGTTTTTCACCTTTATCAACCAATAAAATTGCATCTTGATAGGTTTTAAAAACATCATGAACTTCAAACGGATATTGAATACCCTCCAAATCAGAACTTCCCAAAATAGCATCGTGTACACCCCAAACAACAAGTTCGCCCTCAATACTTCTACAAGCACTTCCAGATCCTAATCGTGCTAAAAATGACGCTTTTCGTTTCAAAAAATCAGCATCAACATTTGAATACACCAATTCTTCCAAAGCTACAATACACATAGCCAAAGCACTCATACCAGATGCAGAGGATGCAATTCCAGAACTGTGAGGAAATGTATTGCTTGTTTTGATATCAAAATGAAAATCTTTTACATAGGGTGCATAAGGAAATATCCTTTCAAAGAATTGTTTAATTTTTGGTCTAAAATCAGAAGCTTTCTTCTCATCCAAAAACACTTCAAACGAAAAATCATCTGAGTTTATGGGCGAAAATTCCAAAACAGTTTCTGTTTTACAATGATTTAAGGTGAAACTTATAGATGGATTTGCAGGAATTTGATGCGGTTTTTTGCCCC
>CBFIIL010000044.1:0-9928 GCA_965662485.1 Flavobacteriaceae bacterium
AGAATAGACATGAGCGAATACATGGAAAAATTTGCCATTTCGCGACTTGTTGGAGCACCTCCAGGATATGTTGGATATGAAGAAGGTGGGCAACTTACAGAAAAAGTAAGACGAAAACCTTATGCTGTAATTCTTTTAGATGAAATTGAAAAAGCACATCCTGATGTGTTTAATATGCTTTTACAAGTTCTAGATGATGGATTTTTGACTGATAGTTTAGGACGAAAAATTGACTTTAGCAATACCATTATTATTATGACTTCCAACATTGGAGCACGAAAACTAAAGGATTTTGGAACTGGTGTTGGCTTTGGAACTGCGGCCCAAAAACAACAAGAAAGTGCTAATGCTCGTGGCGTTATTGAAAATGCATTAAAAAAAGCTTTCGCACCTGAATTTTTAAACAGAATTGATGATGTGGTGGTATTTAACACCCTTGAAAAAGAAGATATTGATAAAATTATTGATATTGAACTTGAGAAACTTCTAAATCGAATTTCAGAACTTGGATACAAGCTGAAATTGAGTAAAAAAGCAAGAAACTTTATTGCCGAAAAAGGATTTGATAAACAATATGGCGCACGACCACTAAAGCGTGCTATTCAAAAATATGTAGAAGATGCCATTGCTGAAGAAATAATCAAGTCAAATGTTCAAGAAGGCGACAGCATCACGATGGACATTGGCAAAAATGACACTGAACTAAATGTAAAAATTTCAAGTCCTAAAAAATCAGAAGAACAATAAAATAAACTACAATTTTTGTAATTAAACCCTTGCACGTTGCAGGGTTTTTTTATGCTGTAATTCTCTCAAAAAGCACTTCGTTATCAAAGTTTAATGACTGCAAAAAATGTATTGTTTTTTTGATATCTAAATAAAGTGGTTTATCATTTTCAGTAAACAAAACTTCTTCTCTGAAAGAAGTTAAAAACTGCTCCAAAAAAGACGATGTTTTTAATGTTCTCAATTGTAAGGCCTGTGATGCATTCATCAATTCAATTGCAAGAATTCGTTCAACATTATCAACAAGTTCAAAAGCTTGTGTGGCAGCATTGGCACCCATACTTACATGATCTTCCTGACCATTGGAAGATACTATAGAATCCACACTGGCTGGTGTGGCCAATTGTTTGTTAGCGCTAGCAATACTTGCCGCTGTATACTGAGGTATCATATAGCCAGAATTTAATCCTGGTGAATTCACTAAAAATGAAGGCAAACCGCGCTGTCCAGATATCAATTGATAGGTTCTTCGCTCTGAAATACTTCCAAGTTCAGACATGGCTATTTTTAAGAAATCTAGACTCAAAGCTAAAGGTTGTCCATGAAAATTTCCTCCTGATATAATTTTATCGGCTTGTGAAAATATATTTGGGTTATCAGAAACAGAATTAACTTCTGTTAAAACTATCGAAGAAATATGTTCCAATGCATCTTTTGTAGCGCCATGAACTTGTGGCATACAACGGAAAGAATATGGATCTTGGACATGGATTTTTTCTTGTTTCATCAAAGGACTATCTTCTAAAAACTGACTTATACGCTGAGCGGTAAGTATTTGACCTTTGTGTGGACGCACCAACTGAACTAATGGATCAAAAGGTTCAATTCGACCATCAAAAGCATCCAAAGATAACGCCCCAATTAAATCTGAATAATAGGAAAGTTTATACGATTTTAATAAACAATGTACGGCATAAGCAGACATAAATTGTGTCCCATTTAGCAATGCTAAACCTTCTTTTGATTGCAACTTTATTGGATTTAAACTATGTGCCTTCAATACGTCTTGTGTAGGTTTTTGGACGCCGTTGTCCCAAACTTCACCTTCCCCAATCACACACAAAGCAACATGTGCCAAAGGTGCCAAATCTCCTGAAGCTCCCAAAGAGCCTTGAGTATAAACTACTGGCAAAAGATCGAGGTTGTAAAAATCAACAAGACGCTGGACAGTTGAAAGTTGCACACCACTATTCCCATTCGATAAAGATTTGATTTTTAGTAAAAGCATCAATTTGATGATATGCTGAGGCACCAATTTTCCAGTACCACACGCATGAGAACGTACCAAATTTTCTTGAAGCTGAACCAATTGATCGGAATTAATCGAAACATCACACAAAGCGCCAAAACCAGTATTAATACCATAAATTGGCACCTCAGAATTTTGCATTTTTTGATTTAAATATGACCTACAACTGACAATTTTTCCTTTTACTTCAGTTGATAATTCAATATGAGATTGATTGATAGTTAAATCATTGAGTACAGGTAAGCTTAATGGATGTGTTGTAATTTTATGCATAATTGTTCTAACGGAGACCTTCAAAAGTGCATTATTCAATGAAAATTTCCAAATAATTGATACAATTAATTTATTATGGCTAATTTTGAAAAGACTATAATTTCAGTTTCACTTTAGAGAAAAACATGCTTAAAACGACCAATAAAAGAATTGGAAATTCTTCTATTTTAGAAAACTTAGTTGGTAATTGGAATTTGGAACGTTTTTATGACAATGGAGCCAAAGTCCTTGGCACAGCAAATTTTACAAAAATCAAAGCTAATGAGTTTGAATATTCCGAAACAGGAGTAATGATTTTAGCCGATGGAAAAGAAATGATGTGTACTAGAAAATATATTTATAAACCAAGTCTGTCTGGTTTTGAGGTTTATTTTTTTGAAAACCCTGAAAAACTATTTCAAAAAATTAATTTGACAAAAGAAAAAAATGGAAGTCTTAGTGCTAAAGCTACCCATTTTTGTGTAAAAGATGTTTACGCTTCTTCATACAAATTTTTCAGCGATAGACACTTTGAAATCACTCATGTGGTTTGTGGCCCAAAAAAAGAATACACTTCAAAGGGTATTTTTAAAAAAAATAAAGAAGTGCGAAAAAAAAATGTAATTTCGTAAAACATTTTAATCCTAAAATCATTAGTTATGAATAAAACCTTATTTTACACAATTAGTATTGCCATAATTTTAGTTGGTTGTCAAAAACCAAAAGACCACGTTGAACTCACTGGAAAAATTACCAACCCAAGTTCTGATAAAATTACAATTACTAACCCAGAAAATGGCTACAAAAAAGAAATAGCCATTAACGAAGATGGTTCATTTTCGGACACCCTTAAAGTTGAAGAAGGGCGCTATCGGTTTTTTGATGGTAATGAAGTTGGTACAATATTTCTAAAAAATGGCAACTCAACTTCTTTTACACTAGACACTAAGGAATTTGATGAAACTTTAAAATTTAGAGGCGATGATGCTGAAAAAAGCAATGTTTTAATTGCCTATGCTTTACTTCAAGAAAAATATCTTACTAATGATTTATTTGACAAAAACCCAAAAGCCTTTCAAAATGCTTTTAGGGCTTTAGAAAAGGATTTCCAAAATTTAAAATCCAGCTACACATCAATAGACACCTCATATTTTGAGATTGATAATACCAATTTCAAAAAAATGAAAGTAGCTTACACGAAGTTTTATGAAGATCGACAAGCATTGAGAAGAGAATTGGCAAAAGGCACTCCATCTCCAACTTTTGAGAATTTTGAAAATTTTAAGGGTGGTACTTCATCTTTAAAAGACTTTAGAGGAAAGTTTGTCTACATTGATGTTTGGGCAACATGGTGTGGACCTTGTAAAGTTGAAATCCCATTTTTGAAAGAACTAGAACAAAGATTTCATGGGCGCAACATTGAGTTTATCAGTATTTCTGTTGATGATGAAAGACGAAGTGGAACTATGGAAAAAGCACACAAAGCATGGAAAACTATGGTCGCTGAGAAAAATTTATCAGGGGTGCAGCTTTTTACTGGTAGTGGATGGAAAGCCGATTTTATTCAAGCCTATAAAATCGATGGTATTCCAAGATTTATTCTTATTGACCCCGATGGCAATATTGTAGATCCTGATGCACCAAGGCCCTCTAGTGCAAGAATTACAGAGCTTTTAGAAGAATTGGGCGTTTAGTTCAAAAAATCTGTTAGTATAATTTTATTTACATTTTCATGAGAAGCATGTGCTACTGCTTTACCGTTTTTAATGACTAAAAGCTGTGGCGATTGATGAACAACATCAAACTGATTTGCAATGGCATTTGAAATTTCACGATAACGGAGTAAGTCCAAAAAATAAGCCGTAAAATCAACTTCTGAAAAACCATAGCTTGATTTGAATTCGTTTAGTACAAAACGACTCACACTACAGCGTGTGGAATGTTTGAAAATAAGTTGTGGCGTCAAAAAAGAGTCTTCGATTATAGTATTGAGTTGATAAATATTTTCAAGTTTTGGCCCAGGCCAATCGTTTGAATTATTGCTTAAAAAGGAATCAAATAATCCCATAATTTATCTTTATATTTTTAAAATTATGACTAAACGTCAGTTTTTTAGTTAAAATAATGTCAATTTGTCTTGTGTATTCAAATGGTAAGGTAATTGAATAATCATACTTAAAAATAACCCATTATGAACTTTGACAATTATACAATAAAAACACAACAAGCGCTACAACAAGCGCAACAAATTGCACAAGGATTTGAACATCAACAAATTGAAAATGAGCACCTTTACAAAGGAATGCAAGCCGTTGATCAAAATGTAATTCCATATTTACTAAAAAAACTTGATGTCAATTCAATACTTTTAAATCAAATTATTGACAAAGAAATAGAACGTTTCCCAAAAGTAAGCGACTCGGATCAAATGTTATCGAGAACCTTAGTTAAAACATTGGGAGATGCGGTTACTATTTCAAAAAAAACAGGAGGAGAATACGTTTCTATTGAAGATGTTTTCCTTGCTTTATTTAAATCTAAAAGTAAAATATCACAAATTCTAAAAGATCAAGGCGTTACTGAAAAAGACTTGGAAGCTTGTATAACAGAGCTAAGAAAAGGGCAAACTGTAACCTCCAAAAGTCAAGAAGATACCTACAATGCATTAAATAAATACGCCAAAAATCTTAATCAAATGGCACGCGATAATCGTTTGGATCCTGTGATTGGGCGCGATGAAGAAATTCGAAGAATTCTCCAAATATTATCGAGAAGAACAAAAAATAATCCCATATTAGTTGGTGAACCAGGCACTGGAAAAACAGCAATCGCAGAAGGACTTGCACACCGAATAATTACAGGTGATGTTCCTGAAAATTTAAAAGACAAACAAGTATTCGCTTTGGATATGGGAGCACTTATTGCAGGTGCAAAATACAAAGGCGAATTTGAAGAGCGTCTTAAATCTGTAATAAAAGAAGTGACACAAGACTCTGGTGATGTGGTGCTATTTATAGATGAAATACATACACTAGTTGGAGCTGGTGGTGGCGAAGGTGCTATGGATGCAGCAAACATTTTAAAACCAGCATTGGCGCGTGGCGAACTTCGAGCTATTGGTGCCACTACGCTAGACGAATATCAAAAGTATTTTGAAAAAGACAAAGCATTAGAACGCCGTTTTCAAAAAGTTATGGTTGATGAACCCGACGAAGAAAGTGCAATTTCAATTTTGAGAGGGATTAAAGAAAAATATGAAACCCACCACAAAGTTCGTATCAAAGATGAAGCGATTATTGGAGCTGTAAAGCTATCCACAAGATATATTAGCAATCGTTTTTTACCCGACAAAGCCATTGATTTGATGGACGAGGCCGCTTCAAAATTACGAATGGAAATCAATTCTAAGCCTGAAGAACTGGATGTGTTGGATCGAAAGATAATGCAATTAGAAATTGAAATTGAAGCTATAAAACGTGAAAAGGATGATGTTAAACTTAAAGCACTAAGTGCAGATTTAGCCAACATCAAAGAAGAAAGAAATACTTTAGAAGCACAATGGCGCAGCGAAAAAGAAATGGTAGATTCAATTCAAGGTGCAAAATCTGACATTGAAATATTGAAAATAGAAGCAGAACGTGCTGAGCGTGATGGCGATTATGGAAAAGTTGCAGAATTGCGCTATGGGAAAATAAAAGATGTACAAGCTCATCTTGAAAACTTACAACAAAAGCTAATTAAAAATCAAAAATCTGCACTTATCAAAGAGGAAGTAACCTACGAAGATATTGCAGAAGTGATTGCGAAATGGACGGGTATTCCAGTCACTAAAATGATTGAGACTGAACGAGAAAAACTTTTAAAATTAGAACAAGAACTTCATAAGAGAGTGGTTGGTCAAGAAGAAGCTGTTGCTGCAGTTAGTGACGCTGTGAGACGCAGCAGAGCTGGTCTACAAAATCCAAAAAAACCAACAGGAACATTTTTATTTTTAGGAAGTACAGGAGTTGGAAAAACAGAGCTAGCAAAAACTTTAGCCGCTTATTTATTTGATGATGAAAATGCGCTCACAAGAATAGATATGAGTGAATATCAAGAACGACACGCTGTTAGCAGACTAATTGGAGCACCTCCAGGATACGTGGGTTACGATGAAGGCGGCCAACTTACTGAAGCGGTAAGAAGAAAACCCTACTCTGTAGTATTGTTAGATGAAATTGAAAAAGCACATCCCGATACATTTAATATTTTATTGCAAGTGCTAGATGAAGGGCGACTGACAGACAATAAAGGTCGTGTAGCAGATTTCAAAAACACAATTATAATAATGACTTCAAATATTGGAAGTAATGTTATTCAGAATAAATTTGAAGAACATGGCAATGATTCTTCAGCAATGGAATCTGCAAAAACAGAGGTTATTGCACTACTGAAGAAAATGGTACGCCCAGAGTTTTTAAATCGAATTGATGATACCATTTTATTTAGTCCATTAAGCAAAGAACACATAGAATCCATTGTTGAACTACAATTGAAACATTTAGCAAAAACTTTACAAGAACAGGGTGTTATTTTTGATTCAAGCCCAGAGGCGATAAGTTATCTAGCAAAAAAAGGGTATCAACCCGAATACGGTGCAAGACCAGTAAAAAGAGTCATCCAAAAAGAAGTACTGAATGCTTTGAGTAAAGAACTTCTTTCAGGCACAATTAATTCAAACAGTATTATTTTGATGGATGCTTTTGATAATGGTTTGGTATTTAGAAATCAAAATGAAAAAATTCCAAAAGAACTGTAACAAATTATGATTTTAATCGTTTAAAAGTTGTTGGTTGGTTAGTTAGAAAAGCGGTGCTTTGTATAGAAATATACTAGTGCTGCTTTTTTCTATTGAAAAAAAAGTTGAAAAAGCATTGAGATACACACTAAATATTTGATTAGTTTTGAACTGAAATGAAAAAATCTGTAAACATACTCAATAGAAAAGCACGTTTTTCTTACGAAATATTAGATACGTATACGGCTGGTATTGTCCTAACTGGAACAGAAATTAAATCTATTAGGGCAAGCAAAGCGTCTATTGCAGAAAGTTTTTGTGAATTTAACGAACATGGAGAGTTATTTGTTATTAATATGACAATACAAGAATATGATTATGGCAATCATTTTAATCATAGACCAAAAGCAGAACGCAAACTTTTACTCCACAAAAAAGAATTAAGAAAACTTCAAAAAGAAGTCAAAAACACAGGTTTGACCATTATCCCTCTGAAACTTTTTATTAATGACAAAGGCTTTGCTAAACTTCAAATTGCTCTTGCCAAAGGAAAAAAACTTTTTGACAAACGAGACACCATAAAAGATCGAGAAAACAAAAGAAACTTGGACCGTATCAAAAAGAATTTTAAATCCTAAAACCTCATAAACACCATGAATAAATTTTTTCAAATTTTATTCCTATTAATAACAACGATTGTACAAAGTCAAATTACTGGAATTGTCAAGGACACTAGCGGACAACCTCTCCCCTATGTGAATATTTTTATTGAAAATACTTATAAGGGAACAACTTCTAATGAAGATGGGTATTTTGAATTAAACATCTCAAAAACAGGAAATCATACGGTTGTTTTTCAATTTTTAGGCTATAAAACATTACAAAAAAAATTAGAAATTAGTCAATTCCCCCACGCCATTGATGTGGTTTTAGAAGAAGAAAATATCAACCTCAACGAAGTTGTTATTGATGCCAAAGAAAATCCTGCAAACCAAATCATAAAAGCTGCAATTGCAAAACGACAACTGCACTTAGAAAAACTCAATGCATATACTGCAGATTTTTATTCAAAAGGAATTATTCGAATTGTAGATGCGCCTGAAAATTTTATGGGGCAAGATGTTGGTGATTTTGATGGTGCTCTGGACTCAACTCGAACGGGTATTTTGTATCTCTCCGAAACCATGTCCAAAATAAAATATTTAAAACCAGAACTTTTTGAAAGTGTTACAGCTTCGAAAGTTAGTGGCAATTCTACTGGCATCAGCTTTAATTCTGCAATGGATGTCGATTTTAATTTATATAACAATACTGTCAATATAAATAATGATATTATTTCTCCTATTGCCGATTATGCCTTTAATTATTACAAATACAAATTAGAAGGAGAGTTTTATGATGATGAAGGCCACTTAATCCATAAAATAAACATCATACCAAAACGAGAAAATGATCGTGTTTTTTCGGGAAGTATTTATATTGTAGAAGATACTTGGGCACTTTATGGTATTGACATACAGGTCAAAGGTAGTCAGATTCAAGTTCTACCTGCAGATACGATTCGGATTCGTCAAAACTTAACATATGACAAAAGCGAAGACCAATGGTTGGTTCGCGCACAAACCATCGATTTTGATTACAGTTTTCTTGGATTTAAGGGCGATGGAAGTTTTGTAGCGAACTATACAAATTATATTCTTGATCCTGAATCTACAGATCGAAACAATAAAAATGAAATTTTAGTTTTTGAAAAAGATGCCAATAAAAAAGAAGTTGAATTTTGGAACAATAAACGACCAGTCCCACTTACCACTGAAGAATTAAAAGACTACATCCGTCGCGATAGTTTAGAAACTTTAAGAAGTTCAAAAACCTATCTAGACTCTATTGATACAGAAAATAATAAGTTTAAAATAATTAATTTACTGACAGGTTATTCTTTTAAAAATTCGTTCAAAAAAAGAAGCTTTAGGATTTCAGGACCTTTGGAGGGTGTGCATTTCAATACGGTGCAAGGCTATAATGTTTCTTTAGATGCAAATTTTACAAAACGTTATAACAACTATAAAAATTTTGTTTCTATTGATGGAGATCTAAATTATAGTGTAGAAACGAAACGCTTACGTGGTACTTTGGGCGGACGCTATAAATTTAATGCCATAAACAATGCTACGGCATGGGCAAATTTTGGTGCAAAAACACAGCAATTTAATCGGTCAAATCCCATATCAAATCTTCATAACGATATTAGCAGTTTGTTTTTTGAAAATAATTTCATGAAAATTTATGACAAACAATTTGCCGAAATTGGATATGCTCAAGAAATTTTTAATGGTTTACGATTTTCAAGTCAAATTGCTTATGAAAATCGAAAAGTATTGTTTAACACTTCCGATGAAGTGATTAACCCTCAAGATAATATAAAATATACGAGTAATAATCCTTTAGCGCCAAATGATTTTGGCTCTGCACCATTTACAAATCATGATTTAATTCTATTGGATTTAGGAATCGGAATACGTTTTGGAGAAAAATACATGAGCTATCCAGACCTGAAATTTAATATAAGTAATTCGGATTACCCACAACTGTATTTCAACTATTCAAAAGGCTTCAGTGCTAGTGTATCAGATTACAATTTCGATCATTTTAATGTACGCCTTAGACAAAATATAAATTTAAAAACTACTGGTATTCTAAAATATAATCTTTCTACAGGAACATTTTTTGAAAACAAGGATTTAGCTTTTACAGATTATAAACATTTTAATGGCAACCTAACTCATGTAAACACTAAAGGAAATTACCTTTCAAGTTTCAAAAACATGGGGTATTATGATTTTAGTACTTCAAATAATTATTTT
>CBFIIL010000045.1:0-9675 GCA_965662485.1 Flavobacteriaceae bacterium
CTTATTGGGCTAAGTTGTGTTTTTAGAAATAATAGGTCATCAACATTATGCGTTGGATCTGTTGAGTCTTTTGAGGCTTCCATTAAAATTATGCCACTAGATTTTTGCTGATTGATCTCCAGTATTTTTGCTATATATCGGTAATTATATGTTGTCGGACTCATTTCTTTTGTGATGGACAACAATAAATTGCTCGCTTTTTCTTTTTTTAAAAAATAACTGTAATGATTTTTTTGTGCTTTTGGATGATGCAGTTGTGAAATAAATACTCCCAAAACAACAAATAAGAGCAACAAGAAATATGATGAAATGATGCTCTTATAAATGGGAGTTTTAAAATGAAAAAATAGTCCAAAACAAAATGTTACTCCCAAAACAATGAGTAGGATATCAATTTCTAAAGACACATAGAAACTTAAAAATATTCCGCAAATCAGCGCAATAGTTAACTTTGGGATAGGGTATTGGCAGGGGTGCATTTAAATCATAAGTAGGTGTTAAATCTATCAACACAGCGCTTTAAATACTGCTTTAGCCACCTTTTGGCTGGCACCAGTGCCCCCTAGTTTTTGTTCTAGGGCGGTATATTCAGTATTGAGCTGCTGTTGGGTTTTGGGGTCTAAAATATGCTTTAGTTCTGCCGTAAGGCGTTTTGTATTGAGGTCATTTTGGATCAATTCACAAACCACTTCGCGCTCCATTATAAGGTTCACCAAAGAAATATAATTGAGCTTTACCACCTGTTTTCCAATCTGGTAGGACAACCAACTGGATTTGTAGCACACCACCTGAGGCACCTTAAATAAAGCTGTTTCCAAAGTGGCTGTCCCCGAAGTTACCAATGCGGCTTGTGCAATACTAAGCAGGTCGTAAGTGGCATTACTCACAAATTTGATATTTTTGTTTTTAATGAATTTTTGATAAAATGCTTTGGCTTGGCTCGGTGCTCCAGCAATGACAAATTGGTGCTCTGGAAAGGCATCGACCACAGACAGCATCACATCAAGCATTTTTTTAATTTCTTGTTGTCTACTCCCCGGCAACAGTGCAACAATGGGTTTTTCGGATAGTCCGTATGTTTTTCTTAGGGTTTTAGCATCTGGTTTTGGGCGGTTGGCAATCGCATCTATTAGGGGATGCCCAACAAACGTCACGGGCATTTGATGTTTATCTTCGTAAAATGCTTTTTCAAACGGTAAAATCACATACATTTTATCAATATCTCGTTTGATGTGGTGAATGCGATTTTCTTTCCAGGCCCATAGCTGTGGCGAAATATAATAGTGGGTTTTGAAATTTTGGGTTTTGGCCCATTTTGCAATACGCATGTTAAACCCTGGGTAATCAATAAATATCAAAACATCAGGTTGAAAGTTTGCAATATCTTTTTTACAAAAGCTGATATTTTTTAGAATCGTTCGGAGGTTTAAAAGGACTTCTAAAAAGCCCATAAATGCCAAATCTTTGTAATGTTTAACCAAAGAACCACCTGCATCCTGCATCAAATCGCCACCCCAAACACGACATTCTGCCTTGGTATCTTCTTTTTGCAATGCTTTAATGAGGTTTGCGCCATGCAAATCTCCAGAAGCTTCTCCTGCGATGATGTAGTACTTCATATTTTACAGCTTAATAATAAATGTGATAAGAGCCATACACAGTGTTGCAATCAAAACGCCTGCGGCAAAGGCATCTTTTTTCTTTCTGATAAAATAAAAAAAACAAATCAGATTTAGAATAGCACCGAGACTAATGAGTTTTCCTAAAAAATTTTCAGCATGGGCAGCTTCCAAAACACTCAAAATGCTGTCATTTCTACCAGATGAATTTGCAATTATAATTCCGACTAAAAATAACCCTAATCCATTTGCCAAAAAACCAACAGCAAGTCCTTTTAAAATTTGAATCTTATCCATTGAGTTTCCAATTATTGAGTTCTTGAATATAATAATGAGCTGTGAGATCAAACTGTACTGGAACTACCGAAACGAAGCCTTGCTCAAGTGCCCATTCGTCGGTGTCTTCACCATTATCCTGATTGATAAATTCACCTGTAAGCCAGTAATAATTTCGTCCCATTGGGCTTTGCCGTTTATCAAATTTTTCTACCCAATTGGCATTCGCCTGACGGCAAATTTTTATGCCTTTTATTGCCTTGTTAGGGAAATTTACATTGAGTACAATGCCTTTTTGTAAACCATTTTGTAAGACTTTAAGACAAATGGTTTTTATATATTCTTCCGTTGGTCCAAAGTCGGCATCCCAATTGTAGTTCAACAAAGAAAATCCTATGGCAGGAATACCTTCCATACCCGCTTCAATGGCGGCACTCATTGTGCCCGAATAAATTACATTAATTGACGAATTGGAACCATGATTGATGCCTGAAACACACAAATCTGGTTTTCTGTCTAATAGTTCATGAACGGCTAGTTTTACACAATCTGCTGGTGTGCCCGATGTGCTGTATTCTTTTTGAGGGCCATTATCAATATGTTCTTCTCTACAATAAAGAGTATCGTTGATTGTAATGGCATGCCCCATGCCACTTTGTGGACTGTCCGGTGCAACAACAACGACATCACCAATACTATTCATAACTTTGATTAAGGTTCTAATTCCAGGGGCAGTGATACCATCATCATTGGTAACAAGAATAAGTGGTTTTTTTGGCATTTTTTCTTTGTTTTTCGTATACAAAAGTAAGTATTTTGTTGGGGATTACTCGTTTTTGGGTGGTTTAACAAAAAATTATGTACAATAGCACACTTATTTTTATAATTTTCTGTTACTTTAGAAACTAATTTTGATAATCACTTACTCAAGTCTATGAAACATATTAATATTTTTCTTTTGTCAATTTTTGTTGCATTAGCGTCATGTAGCTTTACAACCAAAACATTTGATAACCCTGACAAAGACAAACTCTTAATGCAACTCATTACATATTTGTTGGAACAAGGTCATTTTCAGCCTAAAGATTTTGATGATAAGTTTTCTGAAGAAGTGTACAGTAGATTTCTAGAAACTGTGGACCCCTACAAACACTATTTTTACAGTTCAGATATAAAGGAATTTGAAGTTTACAAAAGAGATTTGGATAATCAAATAAAAAACTATGATGTACAGTTTTTTAATCTTGTTTACAATCGCCTTACTCAAAGAATTGAAGAATCAAAAGTAATTTATACGAAAATATTAGAACAGCCTTTTAATTACGATTTAGATGAAAAATACCAGTCCAATCCTGATGAATTAGACTATGTTTCATCAAAAAAAGACATGGCTAACCGTTGGCGAAAGCAACTAAAATTTAATACTTTAACGAATTACCACGATTTAGTATCTGACAATGAAAATGAAGAAAACGAGGATATAAAAACCGTTTCGGAATTGGAAGAAGAATCTCGAGCTTCAACATTAAAAAATTTACAAGAAGTTTCGGTTTATTTTGACGACATGAGACGTGATGATTGGCTTTCGATGTATATCAATGCAATTTCTGAAACATTTGACCCCCATACGTACTATTTTGCACCACAAGTTAAAGATCGTTTTGATGCCGAAATGTCTGGAAAATACGAAGGTATTGGTGCAAGACTTCAAAAGAAAATGGATAAAATTAGTATCACAGAACTAATTTCAGGAGGTTCTGCATGGCGTCAAAACAAACTTCAAGTTGGAGATGTCATTTTAAAAGTACGTCAAGAAGACGAGGAAGAGGCAGTAAGTGTTGTTGGGATGCGTTTGGATGATGCTGTTAAACTTATCAAAGGTCCAAAAGGTACAAATGTAATTTTAACTCTAAAAAGAGTTGATGGAACCATTGAAGATTTGATGATTCCAAGAGATGAAATTGAGCTAGAGGAAACCTATGCAAAATCGAGTATTGTACAAAAAGAAAACTTCAAATTTGGTGTCATTAATTTACCAAAATTTTATATTGATTTTGAAGATATCAATAGTAGAAATGCAACCTCTGATGTTAAGAGAGAAATTGAACGACTAAAAGCAGAAGGTATGGAAGGTTTGGTTCTCGATTTGAGAAACAATGGTGGTGGTTCTCTAAAAACTGCTGTAGACATAGGGGGCTTATTTATAGAAGAAGGGCCTATTGTTCAAGTACGCTCTACTGGTGAAGATCGTCAAGTATTAAAAGATAAAGATTCTAGTGTAAGTTGGGATGGTCCATTGGTTATATTGGTGAATGAATTTTCTGCCTCTGCATCCGAAATTTTGGCTGCTGCCATGCAAGATTACAAACGCGCCATTGTTATTGGAAGCAAGCAAACGTATGGCAAGGGAACGGTTCAAAATGTGATAGATCTAAACAGAATGATTCGTAATAATACCAATGGTGATATGGGTGCTTTTAAGTTTACAACTCAAAAATATTATCGTATAAACGGAGGGTCTACTCAGTTAGAGGGCGTAAAAAGTGATGTTGTTTTACCTAATCGTTACAGTTATGTTGATATGGGTGAAAAGGATCAAGACAATCCGCTTCCATGGGATGAAATTCAAGCTGCAAATTATGATATATGGGAAAGTTCTATTGATTACGAAACAACTGTTAAAAGAAGTAAAGAACGCATGAGCAATAGTGATGAAATAAAGCTCATTGATGAAAATGCACAATGGATTGAAAAAGTACGTTCAAAAAATTTATACAGCTTGAAATACAGTGATTATGATGCGAATTTAAAACAAAATGAAAAAGAATCAGAACGTTTTGATGCTCTATCCGATTATACCACAAATTTATCATTTGAATCCTTACCTTACGAAAAACCAATTATGGCAACAGATTCCATTTTCAAAACAAAACGTGAGCGATGGCATGAATCTTTAAGTAAAGATATTTATATGAATGAGGCGCTTAATGTTTTGACGGATTTAAATAAAATGTTTAAAGTAAAAAAAGTATCCGCCCTTAAAAACTAAGGTTCAAAACTATGCAAGGATTAACAGCATTGGCATTCCAAAAATTTAAACAAAACTATTTGGGAATGACGAGTGTTATCTTCATAATTTTGGTGGGGTTTGTTTCAATTTTCGCCTATGTATTAGCACCAGATACTACTCAATATGCAAATCAAATGCATTTGAGTATTCATTCCAAGCCGCCTGGATTTAGTGTTCAAATGCTTGTTCAACCAAACCCTAACAAAAGCCTTCAAAATCAATTCGATAAAATATTTTTCGGTTCAAAATTCCCTGATAAACAACAGCCCATTTCGAGCTATAGAATAGAAACGGAACAATTGATATATACACCTTATGAAGCGAAAAATATTCAAGGTATACAGCAATCTATTAATTACTCCAAAAATCCAAGAGCTTTTGTTGAAAATAAAACCTTTTATTTGGGGACGGATAATTATGGTAGAGATGTTTTAAGTCGACTATTAGTTGGAGCTCGAATTTCTTTTTTTATAGGTTTTGTAGCTGTTTTTATTTCATTAATAATTGGATTATTTTTAGGAAGTATTTCGGGTTATTTTGGCGGAAAAATAGATAGTGCTATTATGTTCTTAATTAATGTGACATGGTCTATTCCAACGCTTTTATTGGTGATTGCTATAACTTTAGCGCTTGGCAAGGGCTATTGGCAAGTTTTTATAGCGGTAGGTCTAACGATGTGGGTAGAAGTGGCAAGAGTTGTACGGGGAGAAGTAATGAGCGTAAAAGAACAACAATATATAACCGCTGCTCGAGCTTTGGGGTATACAGATTTTAGAATAATATTTAAGCATATTCTTCCCAATATTATGGCCCCCGTTATTGTAATTTCTGCGGCAAATTTTGCCGCTGCAATTCTTATAGAAAGTGGACTAAGTTTTTTGGGAATAGGAGCACAACCTCCAATGGCCAGTTGGGGTGCTATGATTAAAACCCACTACAATGACATCGTTTTAGGGCAACCCTATTTGGCTATAATTCCAGGGCTTTGTATTATGAGTCTTGTAATGGCTTTTATGCTTATGGGGAATACCCTTAGAGAAGCATTAGATGTAAAGGCGTAGATAATTTATTTTTTTGCTTGTGGTGGATATTTTGACATGATAGAGGTTACAAATTCTCTAATGCGCTCTTCCTTACGATCCATTCTAGTGGTTAAATAACCTTGTCCAATGCCTTGCCAAACAAGCTCTTTTTTATTAGCATCTATCAAATCAATAAATAGGGTTCCACGAGATGAATTGGTTACATTGGTTTGATTCCAGCCCATCATTGGACTCCAGCCCCAACCCCAACCGTACATGCCAAAGTTTTGATTGTACACATTTACTTGCTGACGTTCTTTTGTGAAAATATTCACCAACAAATCGGGGGTTTTGGATTTTGTAAAACCTTTTGCTAAAAGTTCAGATTCAATGGCACGTAAAATTCTTCGCTTGTCCAAATCACTAATTTCTGCCTTATCAATGCCGTCTTTGAAAAAAGCAAATGTCTTATATGAGTTAAAATCCGCAGAACGATCATAATCAGCAGCCACTCGAACAGAGTCACAAGACGTAAATATAAGTACTATTGATAGAAGTAATAAAAGACGTTTCATAAAAGTTTAGTTTTTAAGTTAAAATGAATTGAAAAGAGAATCGTCAACACTATTAGGAATTGTAACTTTTAGGTTTGGTTCTTCTTCCATTGCTCTTTTTATTGCAAAAATTGCAGCTTCATTACGTGCCCAATTTCGCCTAGCAATACCATTATTAACATCCCAAAATAACATGGATTTCAATTTTCTTTCTGATGCTTTAGAACCATCAAGAACCATACCAAAGCCACCATTTATAACTTCGCCCCAGCCAACGCCTCCACCATTGTGTATACTAACCCAAGTAGCTCCTCTAAAACTATCTCCAATTACATTTTGAATAGCCATATCAGCAGTGTATTTGGAGCCGTCATAAATATTACTTGTTTCTCTATAGGGCGAGTCTGTTCCAGAAACATCGTGGTGATCACGACCAAGAATTATTGGGCCAATTTTTCCTTCTGCAATTGCTGAATTGAACGCAGAGGCTATTTTTATTCGACCCTCGGCATCAGCATATAAAATTCGGGCTTGCGATCCAACAACTAAGCTATTGCTTTGTGCGCCTTTTATCCATTGGATATTATCTTGCATTTGTTGTTGAATTTCTGGTGGTGAAGTCGCTTGAATTTTTTCTAAAACTTCACAAGCAATAGCATCTGTTTTTGCTAAATCTTCTGGTGTTCCACTTGCACAAACCCAGCGAAAAGGGCCAAAACCATAATCAAAACACATAGGCCCCATGATGTCTTGAACGTAGCTTGGATATATAAAATCTTCTTGATTATCTTTTAAAATTTCTGCACCTGCACGAGAAGCTTCCAGCAAAAAAGCATTTCCATAATCAAAGAAGTAAGTACCTTTATCGGTATGTTTTTTTATAATAGAGGCATGACGTAATAGACTTTCTTGTACCTTCTCTTTAAACAAATCTGGTCTTTCATTCATCATTTTATTGGCGTCTTCAAATGACATTCCAACAGGGTAATATCCTCCTGCCCAAGGATTATGTAATGAGGTTTGATCACTTCCAATGTCTACAAAAATACCAGCATCATAAAATGCTTCCCACACATCAATAACGTTTCCTTGATAGGCGATGGATACAATTTCTTTGTTTTTTTGTGCTATTTTTACCCGCTCAATTAATTCTTCTACAGATGAATACATTTCATCAACCCAACCCTGAGAATGTCTTGTTAGCGTTGCTTTTGGGTTGACTTCAGCGCAAATGGTTATGCACTTTGCAATATTTCCAGCTTTGGGTTGAGCACCACTCATTCCACCTAGTCCAGCGGTTAAAAAAATATGCCCTTCGGGGCTTTTTTTTATTTTTCTAAAAGCATTGAGTACCGTAATGGTAGTGCCATGAACAATGCCTTGTGGACCAATGTACATGTAGCTGCCCGCTGTCATTTGTCCAAACTGAGTAACCCCTAAAGCATTGAATTTTTCCCAATCATCTGGTTTTGAATAATTTGGAATCATCATACCGTTAGTAACTACAACTCTTGGTGCTTCTTTGTGAGAGGGAAAAAGACCCATGGGATGCCCAGAGTACATTACTAATGTTTGTTCGTCATTCATTTCAGACAAATACTTCATGGTGAGTCTGTATTGTGCCCAATTAGAAAACACACCACCGTTGCCACCATAGGTTATCAGTTCGTGTGGGTGCTGTGCTACGGCATCATCCAAATTATTTTGAATCATAAGCATAATAGCGGCGGCTTCTTTGCTTTTTGCAGGATAGTCATTTATTGAGCGGGCATAGATTTTATGGTCTGGTCTAAAACGATACATATAAATGCGTCCATATGTTTCAAGCTCTTTTTTAAATTCTTCAAAAAGAATGTTATGAAATTTTTTATCGAAATAGCGCAGTGCATTTTTTAAAGCCAGCTTTTGTTCTTCTTTGTTTAAGATTGCTTTTCTTTTTGGAGCATGATTATAGGTTGGGTCAAAAGGCTTTAAAGGCGGCAACTCATTTGGAATACCTTCTGTTATTTCTTCTTGAAAAGTTTTAGTTAGTCCGCTCATAGTATTTAATTTTGAATACGTTTTGATGTATTGTATCCATAGGGGCAATGCTTACAATTACTCTCACAACAATATCCTCGCTTTAGGTGGTATTGTTCTGTAAAACAGCGATAGCCTTGTGGTGTCATATAGAAATCACCTTCTTCAATTGGGGGATTACGTTTCATCATTAACAAATATAATGTAATTTTACATATTAATTATTTGCTTTTTTTAAGGTTAAAAAACTGTAGAGATTTAGTATTTTTACGCATCAGTTTTTTAGTTATTCATGTTAAATTTTAAGAAAGTCCAAAACATAAAGTTGACCTCTCAAGTTTCTATAAAACCTGAATATAAAATTCATGATACGGTTTCTGGTAACAAATTCAGAAAATTAAAATATAACCTAAAAGAACTCCAAGAAAGAGCTTCAGATGGGATTTTAACTTTTGGAGGCGCATTTTCAAATCATATTGCTGCCACGGCTGCTGCTGGACAATTACTAAATATTCCAACCGTTGGAATTATTAGAGGAGAGGAGTTGGTAACAGAGATTGAAACTAATCCAACATTGGCCTATGCAAAATCTTGTGGGATGCAGTTTGATTTTGTTAGCAGATCGGAATACAGACAAAAGGCAGAAAATTCTTATATCAAAAACCTACAAAAAAAATATCCTAATTATTACATTATCCCAGAAGGAGGGACAAATGATTTGGCTATTATGGGATGTAGGGAAATTTTATCTGAATTTGATGCAGAATTTGATATTATTTGTTGTGCGGTAGGGACTGGGGGAACAATTTCTGGTCTTATAAATTCAAGTTTACCAACACAAAAAATAATTGGCTTTCCAGCCTTGAAAGGTGCATTTTTAAACGAAGATATTTGTAAATTTGCGACGCAGTCCAATTGGGAGTTATGTAATGACTATCATTTTGGAGGTTATGCAAAAGTGGATTCAGATTTAATTCATTTTATAAATAACTTTAAAAAAGAATTTAAAATTCCACTCGATCCAGTGTATACTGGTAAAATGATGTTTGGTATTTTTGATTTGATTCAAAAAGGTGTTTTTTCTACGTCTGCAAAAATATTGGCAATTCATACAG
>CBFIIL010000045.1:9685-9918 GCA_965662485.1 Flavobacteriaceae bacterium
GAAGGCATGAATCGCCAATTGAGACAAAAAAGAATGGAATTGATTTTTTAGAATATGAAAAAAATTGTAGGATTATTATTGGTATGTGTTGTGTTGTCGAGTTGTGGTGCTCGCAAAAAAGCAAACCAAAAAAAAGAGGTTAGAGTAGAAGTCAATATTCCACCTAGAGAAACCCCAGAACCCCCTACAGTTGTTATCAAACCCACCTACAATTCTACAACAGAGTATATTGC
>CBFIIL010000046.1:0-9798 GCA_965662485.1 Flavobacteriaceae bacterium
TTCAATGTCAAAAAAAACCAATCAAGCTTTAACTTTTTTTATTCCAACACCGCCAGAAAACAATTTAGGTGCTATTTATTTTGATACAGGAATTTCTGCAGGGTTTCCTTCGCCTGCCGATGATTTTAAGCAAGATCGATTGTCGTTAGATTCTGAGCTTATCAAAAACAAAGAAGCCACTTTTTTTGCACGAGTAAGTGGTCAATCGATGATAGATGCTGGTCTTAATGATAATGATTTATTGGTGATTGATAGAAGCCTTACGCCAGAGCACAATAGGATTGCTGTTTGTTTTTTGGATGGAGAATTTACAGTAAAACGATTAAGGGTTGAAAAAGGAGAGGTTTGGCTACAACCAGAAAACAAAAACTATCAACCCATACAAATTACTCCAGAAAATGACTTTGTTATATGGGGGATTGTTACAAATGTAATTAAGAAAGTATAGTTTAAATTTCTTTACGTAATCTTGCTACAGGAAGGTCTAACTGTTCTCTATATTTTGCGACTGTACGCCGTGCAATAGGGTAGCCTTTTTCCTTAAGAATTTTGGCAAGTTTTTCATCAGTCAAAGGTTTTTTCTTGTCTTCTTCAGAAATTACAGTTTTCAAAATACTTTTAATTTCTCGTGTTGACACCTCTTCGCCTTGGTCATTGGTCATCGATTCGCTAAAGAATTCTTTGATGAGTTTAGTTCCATATGGAGTGTCTACATATTTACTATTGGCTACTCTGGAGATTGTAGAAACATCCATATCCACTTCATCAGCAATATCTTTTAGAATCATGGGGCGAAGTTGCTCTTCGTCACCAGACAAAAAATAATCTTTTTGGTATTGCATTATGGCGCTCATAGTAAGAAGTAGCGTTTGCTGACGTTGTCGGATGGCGTCAATAAACCATTTGGCAGCATCAAGTTTTTGCTTGATAAATAATACCGCATCTTTTTGTGCTTTAGATTTTTCTTTTGAAGCTTTATATCCAAGCAACATTTCATTATAAGATTTTGAAACATGCAGTTCTGGCGCATTGCGCCCATTGAGCGTAAGCTCTAGTTCGCCCTCTACAATTTTAATGGTAAAATCAGGAACAACATGCTCAATTGAGCGCAAATTATTAGAAAAAGAACTTCCAGGTTTTGGGTTCAATCGTTCAATCTCTAAGATAGCATCTTTTAGTTGAATTTCATTAATACTAAATTTTTTGAGTAGTTTTTGATAGTGCTTTTTTGTGAATTGTTCAAAAGCATTTTCAATCATTGCTGCAGCAAGCTCTGTGTTTGGTGTTTGTACTTTTCTTTGTAATTGAATCAGTAGACATTCTTGTAAGTCTCTTGCTCCAACACCAGGAGGATCAAGTTGTTGTACAACATTAAGAACTTTTTCAATGGTATCAATATCAGTATAAATATTTTGGGTAAATGCTAAATCATCCATCAAATCTAGTAGCGGCCTTCTAATGTAGCCACTATCGTCTATACTTCCGATAAGAAATTTAGCAATTTCATAATTGTCATCTGTTAATCTAAATGTATTGAGTTGATCAATTAGTTGTTGCGTAAATGATGTTCCAGCGGCATAAGGAATTGTTTTTGACTCATCATCGGCACTGTAATTATTGGCATGTAGTCGATACGATGGGATTTCATCATCACTGAGGTAATCGTCTACATTGATGTCATCGGCCGTAATTTGTTCATTATCTCCAAAATCTTGATCAGCGTATGTATCATCAAAATCTTCTGCAGTATTCTCTTTGCCATGTTCCAAAGCAGGATTTTCTTCTAGTTCTTGCTTGAGGCGTTGTTCAAAAGCTTGTGTGGGTAACTGAATGAGTTTCATCAACTGAATCTGTTGTGGAGACAGTTTTTGTGAAAGTTTAAATTGTAAGTACTGCTTTAGCATTGCTTATTTGGGTTTGTATAAAATTAAATAAAACAAATGAGAATATAGAACTCTTACTTTAATTAATTCTCTCTTTTTAGCGTATGTAGTACTTAAAATTCAGCATTTTGTGGTGTTCTTGGGTAAGGAATAACATCTCTAATATTACTCATGCCAGTAGCAAACATGACCAGTCTTTCAAAACCAAGACCAAATCCAGAATGGACTGCTGTTCCATAGGCTCGAAGGTCTAGATACCACCAAAGTTCTTCTTCGGGGATATCAAGTGCCGCCATTTTTTCTTTAAGGATTTCTTGGCGCTCTTCTCTTTGCGATCCGCCTACAATTTCTCCAATTCCAGGAAATAAAATATCCATGGCACGAACTGTTTTTCCATCTTCATTCAATCGCATATAAAACGCTTTGATATTAGCGGGATAGTCAAATAATATAACAGGGCATTTGAAATGTTTTTCAACCAAAAAACGTTCGTGTTCACTTTGTAAATCTGCACCCCACTCATTGATTGGGTATTTGAACTTTTTCTTTTTGTTGGGTTTGCTATTTCTTAAAATATCAATTGCTTCAGAATAACTTACGCGCTTAAAGTTATTGTCTAAAACAAATTTTAATTTTTCGGTCAGACGCATACTGCTGCGTTCATTTTGAGGTTTTGATTTTTCTTCTTGTTCCAAACGTTGCTCAAGAAAAGCAAGATCCTCTACATTATTTTTTAGCACATATCCAATAACATATTTAAGAAAATCTTCTGCAAGATCCATATTTCCTTCTAAATCCATAAAAGCAACTTCAGGTTCTATCATCCAAAATTCTGCGAGGTGTCTAGAGGTATTAGAGTTTTCGGCTCTAAATGTTGGCCCAAAAGTATAAACTTTGCCCAGTGCCATGGCATATGTTTCGGCTTCAAGTTGTCCAGAAACGGTAAGTTTAGTTTCTTTGCCAAAGAAGTCTTTTGTATAATCGATTTCACCAGAGTCTGTAAGTGGTGGGTTTTTTGGATCTAAAGTGGTTACTCGAAACATCTCGCCAGCACCCTCTGCATCACTTCCTGTAATGATGGGGGCATGCATATAGTTAAATCCATTCTTATGAAAATAATCATGAACAGCAAATGAAAGCGCCGATCTCAATCGCATTACAGCACCAAATGTATTGGTTCGAGCTCTTAGGTGAGCTTGCTCCCGCAAGAATTCTAATGAGTGGCGTTTTGGTTGTAAAACTGTTTTTGATACCAATTCAGGATCTGCATCTCCTAATACTTCTAGGTTCGAAACTTGAATTTCAACATCTTGTCCTTTTCCCTGACTTTCAACGAGACTTCCTTTTACATGAACTGCTGCACCAGTTGTGATTCGTTTCAGAAGTCCTTCTTCCATAGATTCAAAGTCCACAACGCACTGAATATTTCGAAGTGTTGACCCATCATTTAAGGCAATAAATCGATTTGCCCTAAAAGATTTAACCCATCCTTTAACTTCAACATCTATGTGTTTAATTTCTTGTGTAAAAAGTTCTGCTACTGTACTCGTAATCATGTGTAACTAAAATTAGCCACAAATATAAAACTTTAGAAACAAAGAATAAGGATATTTATTCTTCTTCGTGATCTTCAATCTCTGGAATGATATTCAGTGGAGGCTCTTTAAGAACTTGTTTGTTGGCAATACTGCGTTCTAGCGATAAAAGTAAAACTGGTAACAACAATAAATTGGCCATCATTGCCAGTAAAAGAGTTCCAGAAATAAGAGCGCCTAGAGCGACTGTACCTCCAAAATTTGAAGTAATAAATACAGAGAATCCAAAGAATAAAACAATTGAAGTATAAAACATACTGATTCCTGTTTCTCGAAGAGCTGCGAAAATAGATTTTTTTATACGCCAATGATTGGCAAGAAGTTCTTGCCTATATTTTGCTAAAAAGTGAATGGTGTCGTCTACAGAAATTCCAAAAGCAATACTAAACACTAAAATTGTAGAAGGTTTTATAGGTACACCCAAATATCCCATAACTCCTGCAGTAACCAATAGTGGTAATAAGTTTGGAATTAAAGAGATAACAATCATTCTAAACGATCTAAACATATAGGCCATAAACAATGAAATTAGAACAATGGCCAAGGCCAATGAAAGGATTAAATTTCGGATTAGAAAATCAGTCCCTTTTTGAAATAAAAATGCTTTTCCAGTCAAATTTACATTGTAGCGATCTTTGGGGAAAAGTTTGTTTATTTTTTCATTTAACTTTTCCTCTATGCGTTCCATTTTATCAATTTCTGCATTTTTCATAAACGTTGTAATGCGTGCATATTGCCCTGTAGAATCGACATAGCTTTTTAGCAAACTCACATCGTTTGTTGTATTTTTTGCATAAGATAAAATAAATGCATTTTCTTGAGCTGTTGGCAGTTGATAGTATTTTGGATTTCCATTGTAATAGGCTTGTTTCGCATATTTTACAAGACTTACTACGGAAACCGGTTTGGAGAGCTCAGGAATTTCTAGAATGAGATCCTCTAGTTCATCCATTCGTTTTAAGGTAGTTCTTTTTAAAACACCTTTTTTACGTTTTGTATCAATAAGAATTTCTAAAGGCATCACCCCATTGAATTCTTGTTCATAAAATTCAATATCTTTAAAAAACTCTGCGTTTTTTGGCATATCCTCTAGTAGACTTCCAGAGGTTTTTATTTGATAAATTCCAATAATACTTGCAACTAATAAAACAAGTGAAATGGAGTAAATTGTAATGTTTTTATGTTTTACAGTATGTTCTATCCAATCTCCTAACTTATTGATCCAACGCTTATTGAGATGCTCCAAATGTTTTTCTTTGGGCATGGGCATATAGCTGTAAATGATAGGAATAATAAGTAAACATAGGATAAAAATTGCCATAATACTCAATGAGGCTACTGTTCCAAATTCTGTTAGAAGTTTGCTTTGAGTGATGACAAATGTAGCAAAACCAGACGCGGTTGTTGTATTGGTCATTAGAGTTGCATTTCCAACTTTTGTAATGACTCGTTGAAGCGACTTGGCCTTATTACCATGCTTATTAACTTCGTGTTGGTATTTATTAATAAGGAAAATACAGTTGGGAACACCAATAACAATTATGAGCGGTGGTATAAGTGCTGTTAATACGGTAATTTCATATTCCAGAAAACCTAAAATTCCAAATGTCCACATTACTCCAATTACAACAACACACATAGAAATAAATGTTGCACGGTACGAACGGAAAAACAAATAGAAAATAAGAGAAGTAATGAGTATCGCTGCTAAAATAAAAATCTCTATTTCATCAATGATATTTTGAGAATTAAGTGTTCGAACATATGGCATCCCTGATGCTCGTACATTTAGTTTTGTCTCTTTTTCAAAAGCTTCTATTTTTGGAATCAATACTTCCATAATAAAGTCCTTTCTTAAGGAAGTATTGACAATAGATTTTTTCAAGTAAACAATAGAACGCATTGCTTTTGAGTCTTTGTTATATAGAATTTCATCATAAAAAGGGAAATCCGAAAACAATGTTTTTTTGAGTTGTTCTAGTTCATCTTTTGACCGTATAGAATCATTTATAATAGGTTCAAAGTCAAACTGTTTGTCTTTATTATTTTTTGTTAGTTTTCTTAAATCTTGAAGTGTAATAATGGCTTCAATATTATTATTGTTTTGAAAAGATTTACAAAATTTGTTCCATGCATTGAGTTTTTCTACAGATAGCAATGTGCTGTCTTTTACACCTAAAACGATAACATTTCCTTCCTCTCCAAAAACATCTAGGAATGTGTTGTATTCAAGGTTTATAGGATGACGATCGGGAAGCAAGTTGGCTTCGGTATATGTAAAGCGCATTTTGTTCCATTGGGAAATCATGAGACCTGTTCCAAGTCCAATTAAAATGAGAATAAGGACTCTATTGCGTAGAATGAGTCTTGCAAGAGCTTCCCAAAAACCCGAAGTTAAAACTTTAAACATACCTTATTTTGAAGTCGTCAAAGGTATAGAAAACCAACGGATTTGTAAGCATGATTGAGGGCTGCCTTTTTTAAAAAAAAGTTAAATTTACAAACAGATAAAAGAATCAATTAAACCGTTAGAATTTCTTTTTCTTTTTTGGTAAAAAGAGCATCAGATTTTATAATATGAGCATCTGTCATTTGTTGGATATCAGCTTCAGTATTTTTCTTTAAGTCGTCAGAGATATCACTCAGTTTTTTGAGTTCATTATTAGCCTCTTTTCTCGCACCTCTAATAGATATTTTGGCATCTTCCGTTTCAGATTTTGCTTGTTTTGCAAGCTCACGTCGGCGTTCTTCTGTAAGTGGGGGCACATTGATGATAATGCTTTCGCCATTGTTCATAGGATTAAAACCAAGATTGGCCACCATTATGGCATGTTCTATGTCTTGAAGCATACTTTTTTCCCATGGTTGAACGGTTATAGTACGACCATCTGGGGTGTTGACATTTGCAACTTGCGATAGAGGTGTTTGTATGCCATAATAATCTACAGTAACACTTCCCAACATTGCTGGGCTTGCTTTACCAGCACGGATGTTTACAAACTGTTTTTCAAGGTGTTTTAAAGCCTTTTCCATGGCTTCCTTGGTGCTGTCTAGTATGAATTCAATTTCTTCGTTCATTTTTGTTAACTTACTGTGGTTCCTATTTGTTCCCCAGAAACAATTTTTAATAAATTTCCTTTTTTGTTCATGTCAAAAACAATGATGGGGAGTTCATTTTCTTGACTGAGTGTAAATGCTGTGGTATCCATCACTTTTAACCCTTTGCTCAAAACATCATCAAAGCTTATAGTACTGAATTTACTTGCCGAAGCATCTTTTTCAGGGTCTGCAGAATAAATTCCATCTACTCGTGTTCCTTTTAAAATAACATCAGCTTCAATTTCTATAGCGCGCAAAACGGCAGCAGAGTCTGTTGTAAAATAAGGATTTCCGGTCCCTCCTCCAAAAATAACAACACGCCCTTTTTCTAAATGTCGCATGGCCTTACGACGAATAAACGGCTCGGCCACTTCATTGATTTTTATGGCCGATTGAAGTCGAGTAGGGATATCTTCATTTTCTAAGGCACTTTGCAGGGCCAAACCATTGATGACTGTGGCTAACATTCCCATGTGATCACCCTGAACTCGATCCATTCCATTACTGGCACCAGCCACACCCCTAAAGATATTGCCGCCTCCAATGACAATGGCGACTTCAATCCCTTTTTCAACAATTTCTTTAATGTCTTTTGCATATTCAGAGAGGCGTTGTGGATCTATTCCATATTGTCGGGTACCCATAAGTGCCTCGCCAGAAAGCTTAAGTAAGATGCGTTTGTATGTCATAACTGTTTTGATCGTTGTACAAATATAAGCAATATCTTAAATTTTTATTGGTATAATATTTGACGCTCTTTAATAAATTATAAAAACTAAATCCCATGAAACCCACCTATTATTATTTTCTGTTCCTAATTTTAATTATTTCTTGTAAATCATCATCAGTAAATGGTCTACAAAAAATAACAAATTTTATTACAAAACAGTATTTAACGGAAGAAGATTTTCGAGTTATTACTCAAGCTGATCGTAAATTTCAATATCAAACTACAGATTTAAATGGTGATGGGATTAACGAATATTTTGTTTCCTTTTTATCACCATATTTTTGTGGTTCAGGAGGATGTAACCTTTTGGTTTTAGATAATAAATTTAACCTTATCACTAATTTTACTCTAACTAATCCTCCAATTTTAATTGATTTAAAAGCTACAAGTGGCTGGGATGATATAATTTTATGGTCTAATGGAGATTACCACCGAATGAAATTCAATTCAAAGAAAAACTCTTATCCTACTAATCCGTCAGTTGAGGAAGTCATTGAATTAGAATCTAGAGATCTTGAGCGCATGACATCTTTATTTGAAAACACAGCTGATTTAAAAACGTATGCTTTTTAAGAAAAAAACCCTATGCTTCTTAGTGAGCATAGGGTATAAATTTATTAAGTTTTTTGATTTAACCTAAAGTCACTCTTTTAAATCCAGTAACTTCAATTTCACCATAGGAAGCAACATATTTTGCAACAGTGCTTTTTTCGTCTTTTATGAAGTTTTGATCCAATAAACACTGTTCCTTGTCAAGTGTTGTATTGTCTGAGATGAATCTATCCATTTTTCCTGGTAGAATTTTATCCCAGATTTGTTCAGGTTTTCCTTCCGCTTTTAGTTGTGCTTTTGCTTCTTCTTCGGCCTGTGCTAAAACTTCTGGAGTGAGTTGCGCCATAGAAATGTATTTTGGTACATTTTTAAGGGTTTTTCCTAATCTAGCAAGCTCAACATTTTCTTTTTCAATGACTGCAATACGTGCTTCAGTTTCTGAAGCAACATAATCAAGATCAAAATCTTTGTATGACAAACTTGTTGCCCCCATAGAAGCTACTTGCATTGCAAGATCTTTTGAAAGAGTTGCAGCATTTTCAACATTTGCAGAAAGTCCAACTACGGCTGCAATTTTGTTGATGTGTACATATGCACCTACATATGGAGCTACTACTTTTTCAAATGCTTTAAGGTCTAGTTTTTCACCAATAACACCTGTTTGCTCTATAAGTTTCTCTGCTACAGTCATTCCTCCGAAATCTGCTGCCAAAAAAGTATCTTTAGAGTCATGGTTGAGTGCAATTTCTGCCAACTGGTTTGCCAAAGAAAGGAAGTTTTCATTTTTCCCAACAAAGTCGGTTTCACACCCTAAAACAATAGCTACACCAGACGTGTTGTCGCTGTTTACTTTTGCAACTGCCGCACCCTCAGTAGATTCGCGGTCAGCTCTTTTGGCTGCAACTTTTTGTCCTTTTTTACGTAGAATGTCAATTGCCTTATCAAAATCTCCTTCAGCTTCAACAAGAGCTTTTTTGCAATCCATCATTCCTGCACCAGTGGCTTTTCTTAATTTATTTACTTCAGCAGCTGTAATCTTTGTCATGATTTTTAGTTTTAAAAAAAAGTCGGAAAATTTTTCAAATGAAGAACTCTTCGACTTTAATTATTTAATGAAATTAAAAATTTATTCTTCTTCTTGTTTTGCAGTTTCAGTGACAGGAGCAGCAGCTTTTGGCGCAGCATGTTGAGTTTTACCTTCTTTTTCTGCTTGTCTGCTCTGTAGTCCTTCTGCGATGCTATCAGTAACCGTCGATAGAATTTTATCAATAGATTTTGATGCATCGTCGTTTGCAGGAATAACAAAATCTACTTGTCTAGGGTCAGAATTGGTATCAACCATTGCAAAAATTGGAATATTTAATTTTTGCGCTTCTTTGATAGCAATGTGTTCTCTTTTGATATCAACAACAAAAAGTGCTCCAGGAAGGCGTGTCATATCAGAGATAGAGCCTAAATTTTTCTCTAGCTTTGCTCTAAGACGGTCGACTTGAAGTCGCTCTTTTTTAGATAATGTGTTAAAAGTTCCATCTTTTTTCATACGATCAATAGCCGCCATTTTCTTAACAGCCTTACGGATAGTTACAAAGTTTGTAAGCATTCCACCTGGCCAGCGCTCGGTGATGTATGGCATATTGACTTTAGATGCTTTTTCAGCAACAATGTCTTTTGCTTGTTTTTTGGTAGCAACGAAAAGAATTTTTCGTCCAGAGGCTGCAATTTTTGCTAATGCTTTTGAAGCTTCTTCAAGTTTTGCAGCTGTTTTATAGAGATTAATGATGTGAATACCATTGCGCTCCATGTAAATAAACGGGGCCATATTTGGGTCCCATTTTCTTGTAAGGTGTCCGAAGTGTACACCATTGTCTAATAAGTCTTTGACTTCTACTTGTGCCATTTTGTGTTAGTTTACGTTCTGTTGAATTAGCAATGAACAAGT
>CBFIIL010000047.1:0-9488 GCA_965662485.1 Flavobacteriaceae bacterium
AGCCGCTGTTTTGGTTTTAGGGTTTTTAGGTTTTGATAAATACGTTCAACAGCCAAAAGAAAGTCAAGCAATGAATGATATGTATTCTGCTCAAAAATATTTTGATGAAGCTGTTGCTACATCACAGGATTCTTTGTTTACATTATCCCTAGACGGTGCCGATGGAAAATATGGAATGCTTGATATTGTGGACACTTACAGTGGAACAAATGCAGGAAATCTTGCAAATTATTATGCAGGTATGGCCTATTTGAATATGAAAGATTATGTAAATGCTATAGAATATCTAAACGCATTTGAATCTACTGACGATGTACTAGGACCAATTGCCAAAGGTGGTATTGGAGATGCTTTTGTTCAATTGGAACAGCTAGAAGATGCCTACGATTATTATGTTCAGGCTGCCAATGCAAAAACAAACAATTACACCACTCCAATGTATCTTTACAAAGCGGGTGTTTTAGGTTTAAAACTCGATAAGAATACCAAAGCTTTAGAATACTTTCAAACTATAAAAGCTGAATTTCCGGAGAGTACAGAGGCCAAAGATATTGATGTCTTTATTGGAAAAGCACAAGCAGCGAGTAACTAGAAACTGTAATGGCAACGGTAAATACAAACCTCTCTAATTACGATAAATCGGCACTTCCAAACGCCAAAGACTTTAAGATTGGTATTGTGGTTTCCGAATGGAATTCAGATGTGACCAATGGGCTATTAGACGGAGCACTCCAAACATTATCAGATTGTGGGGTTACCCAACAAAATATTTCTGTATATAAAGTTCCTGGTAGTTTTGAGTTAATTTTTGGCGCAAAAAAAGTGCAATCTTCTGGCGTTGATGCTGTCATCACGATAGGTTGTGTCATTCAAGGCGAAACAAAACATTTTGACTATGTCTGTGCTGGTGTTACTCAGGGAGTAAAAGATTTAAACATTCAACATTCAACGCCTGTAATATTCTGTGTTCTAACCGATAATAATAAGCAACAGTCTTTGGATCGTTCTGGTGGGAAACACGGCAATAAAGGTGTGGAAGCTGCTGTTACAGCACTCAAAATGATTGATTTTAATCGATCAATTTAATTGTATTTAAATTTCCCTGGCCTCTTTTATATCCTGTAATTTTTCAGTATTTTTGAAATGATAGAGCTTTCAAATTCTTATGTCAAAATTCAAGCTAAATAAGCGCCGAAAACAACCAATTTCATTAATCTGGTTTGTTATTGCCTTAGCGTTACTTTTGATAGGAATGTTTGTTTTGGACGCTAAATATTTGTAAAACATGGGGTTATTTAAACTCAGAAAAAATAAAAAATTTAACTACGAACCTCGTTATTATAAAGGAGAGTCTAGTCCTTTTGAAATCAAACATAAATTTGATGATCAACGTGTAACTGTTCAAAAAACAAATTTAAAAGGAACCCTAAAAAATGCTTTGAGCGATATGAAAAGTACAGATCGCCAAACATCTTACAGAATTAGAATCATAGTGCTTATTCTCGTTTTTATATTTTTATGGTTTATAGATTTTGACCTCTCATTATTTTTTAGCTAATGGCCGATATTATACACCTTTTACCAGATCATGTTGCCAATCAAATTGCAGCTGGCGAAGTCGTACAACGCCCCTCTTCAGTTGTAAAAGAATTGCTTGAAAATTCTATAGATGCCGAATCAACAGAAATAAAATTACTAATCAAAAACGCTGGTAAAACCCTTATTCAAGTTATAGATAACGGCAAGGGGATGAGTGTTACAGATGCACGTCTTAGTTTTGAGCGTCATGCCACCTCAAAAATTAAAGCTGCAGAAGATTTATTTGCTTTGCATACAAAAGGTTTTAGAGGCGAAGCACTGGCAAGCATTGCTGCTATTGCACATGTTGAACTCAAAACTAAACAAGAACATACAGAACTTGGGACAGCCATTACAATTGAGGGCAGTACAACAACAGACCAAAATTCTGTTGCAGCAGCAAAAGGAACTTCTATTGCGGTTAAAAATTTATTTTTTAACATTCCAGCTCGACGAAATTTTTTGAAATCTGATGCTGTAGAATTGCGCCATATTATTGATGAATTTCATCGTGTGGTGTTGGCGCATCCACAAATAAATTTTTCAATGTATCATAATGGAAATAATCTTTTTGACTTGCGTTCAGAAAATTTTAGACAACGTATTGTGCATACTTTTGGAAAAAAAACAAATGAAAAATTAGTCCCTGTTGAAGAGGATACAGAACTTCTAAAGATTTCAGGTTTTGTAGGTAAACCAGAATATGCTAAAAAGTCAAGAGGAGAACAGTTTTTCTTTGTCAATCAGCGTTATATAAAAAGCCCTTATTTAAATCATGCCATTCAAGCGGCTTTTGAAGGTTTGCTTCCAACTCATAAATTTCCGAGTTATTTTCTCAATTTATCAGTAGATCCAAAATCTATTGATATCAATATTCATCCTACAAAGACAGAAATCAAATTTGATGATGAACCTACAATTTATGCACTTCTTAGGGCAGCTGTAAAACACAGTTTAGGACAATTCAGTATTGCGCCTATTCTCGATTTTCAGCGTGATGCTTCAATGGATACACCCTATCATCAACACAATGACCAAGTCTCTAGCCCAAAAGTAGAAGTAGACCCTAATTTCAATCCTTTTTCAAAATCAAGTCGTAATGCATCTCCATCTACTGCACCTGCTTGGGAAGCACTTTATACTGGATTAAATTCGGAAACAACAGAAAATCAAAATGATTTTAGTGAAGTACAGTTCGAATCAGATGAATTGCAATCGTCTATTTTTGATGAAGATGAAGGTAAAAAAGTTCAAAATACATTTCAACTTCAAAACAAATATATCATTAGTACGATTAAATCGGGTATGGTGGTTATCGATCAAAATAGAGCACATGAACGTATTTTGTATGAAGACTTTCTAAAACAGATTACTATAAAAGATACTGTATGTCAGCAACTTATGTTTCCTTTAGAACTGGAATTTTCAACTCAGGAATTGGAAGTACTCCAAACAATTAGAGAACAATTGGAACAGGCAGGTTTTGTTTTTAATGCTTTAGATAGTAAAAAAGCAGTCATCTCCGCAATTCCTGTAGGATTAAAAGAAAAGGATGTTTTAAAAGTGTTTGTGCAACTTATTGATGATGTTCAGAACGAAATTCCTGATTTTAACTTTAGTTCGAGTGACTTGCTTGCCAAAACTTTTGCAAAGAGTTTAGCCATTAAGAATGGAAAAAAATTAAATATTACAGAGCAAGAATTTATTGTTAATTCACTATTTGCCTGTAAAGAACCTGCTATTTCTTTGAATAATAAGGCAATTTTTACAACAATTGAAACCTCTGAAATAGAATCTAAATTTAATTAATATGCTAAGAATATCACCTACTGTAAAACATCTTCTCATTTTAAATGTTATCGTCTTTGTGGGAACCTATTTGATGGGCAACGAGGAAGTGTTTTACAAATTATTAGCACTATTTTACCCAATGAGTAATTATTTTGGCTTTTGGCAAATTATCACTCACATGTTTATGCATGGTAGTTTTCAGCATTTATTATTTAATATGATTGCGCTATGGATGTTTGGTACTGCAGTAGAGCAAATTTTTGGTCAGCGAAAATTTATCACATTTTATATCAGTTGTGGATTGGGTGCAGTTGCACTCACATTTTTGGTGTACTTTATTCAAATTTATCCTATTTTAAGCGATTTGGAAGCTCGTGGATTTTCCTTTGAAATAATTAAAGAGATTTCAAGTTTAAATATCCTTGAAAACAATATGTTTAAAGGCGAAATTTTGGCTCAAAAAATGCAACCTCTTTTAGAAAGTTATGGTAAAAGTTTAGCTCAGGTTGATACATCCACATTTAGAATGCTTTTTGATTTGAATGTAAAAAGTAATGGCTCTATGGTCGGTGCTTCGGGGGCTATTTTTGGTGTTTTAGTGGCTTTTGGTATGCTTAATCCAAATGCGGAATTGATGCTAATTTTCTTACCAATTCCTATAAAAGCAAAGTATTTTATCCCTGGAATTATAGCCATTGATTTATTTTCGGCAATCTCAGGTATGTCAGTTTTTAGTCCTAGCAATACGGCTTATGTTGCGCATATTGGAGGAGCACTTACAGGATTTTTATTGATGTATTTTTGGAAGAAAAATCAATTTGACAAATACCGCTGGAATTAGATGACTACACTTTCAAAAGATATCAAAGATAAATTATCACGACTACATATTTTGGAAAAAATAATTGTAGCGAATACCATGGTTTTTGTAGCAGGTATTTTTTTAAATCTAATTGGATTTAATCTATTGGAGTGGTTTTCTTTACCTTATGTATTATCAGATTATTTTGGGCGTCCATGGAGTATTATAAGTTATGGTTTTTTACACAAAAGCATACGCCACTTATTTTTTAATATGCTTGTTTTGTATTTTATAGCACAAACATTTTCTAATTTATTTTCGGCTCGTCTTTCCCTAAAAATTTATCTGCTTGGTGTAATTTACGGAGGACTGGCTTTTATTACTGTCGCTTTTTTGTTGCCAAATGCATTACAAATTAACGGACCTTTGGTTGGTGCTTCAGCAGGTGTTCGGGCGTGTATTATATTTCTGTGTGTATATTTACCAAATAAATCTATTGGTTTTTTCACACTTCGTTTTCCATTAAAATATTTAGGAATTGCTATGGTTGTTTTGGATTTACCGGGACTTTTATCTGTTAATTCTGGGGGAACAGTAGCTCATATTGGGGGCTATTTATCAGGTTATTTTTATGCAAGACAATTTCATAATGGAAAAGATTTTGGAGGCTTCTTAGATGGTATTCTGAATTATTTTAAAACTAAAAAAGGCCTGAAGACAGTATACAAGAAGAAAAAAACTTCAATAATGGCAGACCAAAAGAAAAAAGAGTTTGATAGTTTTACACATCAGAAGCAAATCGATTTGATTTTAGATAAAATTAGTAAGAGTGGTTATGAAAGTTTAACACAAGCTGAAAAAGATTTTTTGTTTCGCGCTGGTAAAAAATAAATAGTTTTGAAACCACTGAATTTTTTTGATAAACTTATTTTTCTTGCCAACTCTTTAGTTGCAACACTTCTCTTGTTATCTTATGCGTTGCCTTTTGTTCCGCCAAAAACTTTTTCATTTTTGGCTGTTTTGAGTCTTGCTGTACCATTTTTAATTATTATTAACCTCATATTTTCTTTGTATTGGCTATTAAAGCTAAAAAAGCAGTTCTTGCTTTCTGGTCTAGTTTTAGCTCTTGGTTTTGGGCATTTAACATCCTTGTATAATTTTTCAGCTAAAAATGAACAGCCCGCTAGCGATACACTCTCTTTGATGAGTTATAATGTACGATTGTTGAATCTTTACGACTGGATTGATGATGATGCAATTCCAGAAAAAATTCAGGATTTTATAGAACAATCCGCTCCAGATATTTTATCCATTCAAGAATATAATAGTGGAATTGCAAAAAAAACAAATTATCCATATGTATTTAATTCAAATTCAAAAACAAAATCTGAATTGGCAATTTTTTCAAAATTTCCATTTTTGAATACTGGAATTATAAAATTCCCAAACTCAGCCAATAGTGCTATTTTTGCCGATATTGTAGTGAAGAATGACACCCTTAGGGTTTATAACATTCATTTACAATCTTCTGGCATCAACCCTAATGTTAAGCAGCTAGACTCTGAAACCTCAGATCGCCTTTTTAAGCGCATTAGCAAAACTTTTGAAGCGCAACAATATCAAGCAGAATTAGTTCTAAAACACATGAACAAATCTCCTTATAAAACCATTTTGAATGGAGATTTTAACAACACGACACATTCATATGTTTATCGTCTTTTAAGATCAAATTTTGATGATGCTTTTGATATTGCAGGCAAAGGTTTTGGGCGTACTTATTCTTTTGATTTTTTTCCTCTTCGTATCGATTTTATACTTGTAGATAAGAACTTAAAAATAGTTGATTTTCAAACGCATAACGTTCGATACTCCGATCACTTTCCAATTTCTACAACGCTAGAACTTCGTTAAATATATAGAGTTTTATACGTTTATTGACGGATGATTTAAAAGGTAGGAATGTGTTTCTGGTCCAAGATTAAATAAAACATCCAATATACTCAGGTTATTTATAAACCCATGTTTGTTTTCAAAAACTTGTATGTAAGGATTGGTTTGAATATGTTCATGATTTTTTACATTAATTAAAGGTCTAAAATCATCCTCAACCTCTTTTTCAAAAGTAGTAGAGGTTTTGTAACCAAAATCAACGTCCAGACACTGTTGAATTAAATCTATACACTGAAAATTATAATCCATTAGCCATTCACTTTTATTATTGAAAAGCGATTGAAAATCATCTTCATAAAACTCAAAAAACGGTGAAGTTCTATAGGCACTTTCAATAGATTTATAATGAATCGAATTCCATTTTGAGCTGTTATCTATTCGAATATCTTTTGTTTTTTGACGCCTTTTTTGAGTGTAATGTACAGGAATATGAAGACCTAATTTTCCGTTAGCACCATAAATATAACATCGATTTCTAAAGGTTTGTTTTTGGTAGTTATCTTCAATTTCAAAACATATTGTTTTGGATTGTATAATGGTTATACAATTAGCAATATTTGGAAAATAAGAGGGATAGATAAGACTCATAGTCTATATTTAAGCCGCTTCTTTTTTACGTTTTTTCCATTTTCTGTAGCCGTAATTTAAAAGCAGTAACACTACAAAATGAATTAAATATGAGCGTCTTGGGCCATCGGCGTGAACTGTGGTAAATACACGATCCCAACGAATTTTGTTCAATCCTTTTCCATTTGTATTCCAACTCATCCAAATAAATACAGGTTTTCCAACCACATGATTTTCTGGAACAAACCCCCATCGACGTGCGTCTGCAGATCGATCTCTGTTATCACCCATCATCCAATAATAATTTTGTTTAAAAGTATATGATGACGCTAATTTTCCATTGATGTAAATTTGATTGCCTTTGGCATAAACAGAATTGCCCTCGTACTCTGAAATTAGGCGTTTATATAGAGGAAGGTTTGTTGTGTTAATTTCTATTGTTGCGCCTTGTTTTGGAATATAAACAGGACCAAAGTGTGAGTTATTCCATGGATAAGCCGCGTCTTGAGGAAATGCATCTTGATCAATATAATTTTTTGGAGTGTTATATTTCTCTATACTTTGCACACTTGGATGATTTGCAAACTTTTCAGCATTTTCTATTGTTGCAGCACCAAGAGTAAAAGTATTTGCACTAGTCATTGCAATACCATCAGTAATGTCATAATAAGTTTTTAATCTTTGATTAATTTTACGACTAAAGCTTTTCCCTGGTTTAAGAGTCCCTGTGTGTGTAAATTGTAATTTAGCTCTACCAGGGAGTTTATTTTTATTTCCATTGATGTATACATAACCATCAATGATTTCTAGCGTATCACCAGCAATTCCAACACAACGTTTAACTAGGTTTGTTTTTTTGTCAATGGGTTTGTAATAATTTCGGTTTGGTGTAAAATCATTCATGTCCAACAGCGTATCAGCAGGTTGATTAAACACTACAATTTCATTACGCTTTATTTTTTCCCAACCTGGAATTCTTAGGTAGGGGAGTTGCAATTTATTTTTCCAGGATGTATTTTTTTCTTCAATTTTATCGCTAAATAAATATGATTTTTTGCCAGTAAATGGAATAGAGTCGTGTACCATTGGTAAACTAACCGTTGTCATTGGCACTCGTGCTCCATAATGCATTTTACTAACAATCAATGCATCTCCAACGAGTAATGACTTCTCTAAAGATGAGGATGGAATGATAAAAGGTTGCAAAAAGTAAATATGTACGGCACTTGCAACTACAATTGCATAAAGTATAGAGTTCAAAAATTGCCCAGCACTTGATTTTGGCTCTCCATCACGGTTTTTAACATGTTTTAAGTCGAGAAAATAATTTAAATAGTAATTGTAAAAACCAAGTGAAACAACGGCCAATATGGTATCTGTGGTAGAGTTTTTTCCAAAACTTCTTGCAGTTTCTACCCAAATTACAGGAAACATCACACAATTGATGACTGGTAAAAAAATAAAAAATATCCAATACCATGGTCTATTCATGATTCTAAAAAGGACAAGCGCATTATAAATGGGTACAAAAGCTTCCCAAGGTTTACGCCCAGCTTTTTGATACAATTTCCATGTGCCAAGCCCATGGATTATCTGAATAACCAATATAAAATTAAACCACTGTATTAATGTCATACTATTTTACTTTTAATGTTTGTTGTGGGGACTTTAAATTTGTTACAGATTTATTTAATATTTAAAACGTCTTTCATCGTAAAAATACCTTTTTTGCCAATAATCCATTCTGCAGCCACAACTGCTCCTAGTCCAAAACCATGTCTGTTATGCGCTGTATGTATAATTTCTATAGAATCAATTTTAGAATTATAATTGATTTTGTGCGTACCTGGTATGTTTTCTATACGCTTGGCTTTGATTTCAATTTTTTTTGGTGCTGTTTCTGGACTTAATGTCCAACCGTCAAAACTAGATTCTTCTGCAATACCTTCAGCTAGTGTGATGGCGGTTCCAGATGGCGCGTCTTGTTTTTGGGTGTGATGCGTTTCTTCAATTTGAACGGAATAGTCTTCAAAAGGAGTGATGAGTTTTGCTAAAACCCTATTGAGTTCAAAAAATAAATTTACTCCCAAACTAAAGTTTGAAGCATAGATAAAAGCTCCATTTGTTTTTTTACAAAGTGTTTTAATAGTATCAAAATTATCAAGCCAACCTGTTGTTCCAGAAATCACAGGGATATTTTGATTTAGTGCTATGCTAATGTTTCTAACGGCAGCAGTAGGAACGCTAAAATCTATAGCCACATCGGCAATGCTAAGGTCAAAATCTGTATCGCCTTTGTCAATTCTTAAAACCACTTCGTGCCCTCTCTCAATTGCAATTTTCTCGATGACTTTCCCCATCTTTCCATAGCCTAGCAAAGCAATTTTCATATCTTAAAAATTAATATTTAAGGTTAGTCCCATTTGGGCTGTATAATTTGGATTATTAAAATCTATATGAGGTTTTAGGGCTAAGTTATCGTCTAAGTTGTATTGCAATAAGTGTGCATTTACATTAGCTTCAATAATATTTAAGACATAAAGTCCTACAGTAACTAGCAATGACAACTCTTTATTTCTTTTAAGAGTTCGCTGTGCTCTAATAAGTGCATCGTCCGATAGAAAAGGGATTTCTCCGGTACCATAAAATTCATCGTCTGTAAAACCAGCTAAGCGTCTTTTGTAGGCATTGCGATAACGTTTATAGATATTATTATTATCAATATAAAAATAAAGACCAGTTCCAATGGCTGCATAAACAATTGGAATTTTCCAATACTTTTTGTTGTAGGCTTGACCTA
>CBFIIL010000048.1:0-9143 GCA_965662485.1 Flavobacteriaceae bacterium
CGAAAACCAGAAATGGAATTATTTCCAAATTTATTTTTTAAAACATCTTGATGAGGAAATTTATTGAATATTTAAGACAAAAAATTCGTGCAAAGCGACTCAATGTTTTTTTGTTGTTTTTGGCATTAGCTTTTGTTATTTCTATGCTTTCAAAATTATCTAGTCCAAGAATGCATACTTTACAGTTTGAGCTTCAGCCTCTAAAACTACCACCACAAGAATTACTCGTTCAAGATCCGCTTCCAAAAGTAGACGTTACAATAAAAACCAATGGATTTAATCTCTTAAAAATTGCATTTCAAAAACTACTTCTGAAAATAGACTTTTCGACACTTCAAAAGGATGACAAAGCCTACTATTGGAACGAAAGTGAGCACCGCTCTAAATTAGCACAGTTTTTTGGTGCTAATACAACATTGGAGTCAATTCGTCCGACTTCATTAACTTTTAATTATGCGACTCAATTTGTAAAAAAAGTTCCTGTTTTTATAAATATTGAGCCCAACTTTGTTATTGGTTATGATTTGGAAACTCCTCTAAAATCTCACCCTGATTCTATTGCTATTGTTGGACCAAAAAAATATTTGGAAAATATCAATAAAGTATCGACAAAGAATATAACATTAAATGATGTGCAAAAAGATATTGAAACCACTGTAGATTTAGATGTTTCAAATTATCCTGCGTATTTAAAATTTTCAAAAACAAAAGTACTGCTTACAGGAAAGGTAGATAAATTTACTGAAGGAAAAATAGCTGTTCCTGTACAATTGGTAAATTTGCCTAAAAATCTAACACTTTCAATTTTTCCTAAAGAAATTCCAGTTGTTTTTTACACAAGTTTGAGCGCCTATAATTCTATTGAGCGCAATGATTTTCGAATTGAGTGCGATTACAATTCATTAGATCTATCCTCTAATGTGATGATTCCAAAATTGGTATTGTATCCAAAATCAGCAAAAACGGCTGAACTTCAAATCAATAGTCTTGAATATGTAATTACGAAAAAAAATGACTAAAATTTTAGGACTTACTGGTGGTATTGGAAGCGGCAAAACAACGGTTTCAAAAATATTTACAGCTCTTGGAGTACCTGTTTATAATGCTGATGATGAGGCAAAAGTGTTGATGCAAAGCTCTAAAAAAATAAAATCAAAGATTATTGAACTATTTGGAGAAAAATCATATTTCAAAAATGGTCTAAACCGCTCATATATTGCCCAAATTGTCTTCAAAGATAAAGAAAAACTGAAGGCGCTCAATGCTATTGTTCATCCAGAAGTTACTGCACATTTTAACACCTGGAAGTCACTTCAATCTCACCCTTATGTCGTAAAAGAGGTTGCTATTTTATTTGAAATTGGTGCTCAAGATCAATTTGATTTTATATTAACTATTACTGCACCACAACAAACTCGAATAGATCGTGTAATGTTGCGAGATAACAAGTCTTATGATGAGGTGCTTTCTATTATACAAAATCAATGGTCTGATGCAAAAAAAATTGAAAAATCTGATTATGTAATTCAAAATATTGATATCAATCAGACCAAAAAAGAGGTGATTAAAATCAATGAAAAGATCAATGAAAAAATCCTTAAAAATTCTTAAAAATTCATTTTTAATTATAAATTTTAACATTTTGGTTAATAATTAGTTAAAACTAACTTAAAGCGTTCTCAAAAAATGTAATTTTACTTCATGAACAAGAAGTTATTTTCAATATTGGTTATACTAATGAGTCTATCGCTTATTGGGATTATTTTTGTTCAGGCCTACTACATCAATTATTCACTAGAAACAAAGGAAGACCAATTTGCGTTTAACGTAAAAAAAGTTCTTAGTTACGCTTCCAATCAAGTTACAGATATAGAATACAACAAATACGTGATTGCACTCAATGCTATGATTGCACGAGGGCAGGAGCCAGACACAAGCGCCATTCGAAGCATACGGGTGTATAAACAAAATAAAAACATCAATCAAATTGTAGTTTATGATACAGGTGTAAAAGAAGAAAATTATACCATACCAAATACTCAAAATAACGGTGCTGATAGTGTAAATTTTAAAAAAATCAAAGGGAAAACAGTTCAGGAAACATACACTACTGGAATAAATGGTGAAAATATGCCAAACTTGGAATATTCCTTAACTAAAGTTTTGAATATGGATCGTCTTCAAAAAGCAACTTTTGAAGCACAGTACAAGGCAGAAATTCAAAACACACCTATTGAAGATCGTGTGTCAACCAAAATGATTAAACGTCTTTTGGACAATAAATTAAAAGAGAATAACATTGATATTGCATATGAATTCGCCATTTTAAAAAATACTGATCCAACGACTATTCAGTCCAAAAGTTTCGAGGCATCACTTGTTCCAACGATTGGAGTCCCTATTTTTTTGGATGAAAATGAAGAAAGTGAATATGGATTATATATTAATTTTCCAAGTCGAAAACGCTTCATAATGTCTTCCATTATTGGGATGACTTCTTTGTCAATTCTTTTTACAATTATTATTATCATTGCCTATACTAGTGCGTTGTATCAATTGATTCAGCAACGAAAAATATCGCAGATGAAATCTGATTTTATCAACAATATGACTCATGAATTTAAAACGCCAATTGCTACGATCAATCTTGCTTTGGATGCTATAAAAAATCCCAAAATTTTTCAACACGCAGATAAGGTTAAAAATTACCTTTCGATGATCAAAGAAGAAAATAAAAGAATGAATGCACAAGTAGAGAATGTTTTACGTATTTCACAATTGCAGAAAAAACAATTGATAATCAGTAAAGATCGTTTAAAATTACATGATCTTATTCTTGATGCAATTACTCATGTAGAACTAATTGTTGAGGATAGAAAGGGATATATAAAAACTCATTTTAAGGCTTCAAAATCATCAATTCTTGCCAACAGTACATATTTAACCAATGTAATAGTAAATGTTCTGGATAATGCGGTTAAATATTCAGATAATTCTCCAAAAATAGACATCACTACAGAAAATGTAGGTAATAATATTTTGATGCTAGTAAAAGACCAAGGAATAGGAATGAGCAAAGCGGTGCAAAAACGTATTTTTGAAGAATTTTATAGAGAACACACGGGGGATGTACACAACGTAAAAGGACATGGACTTGGACTCTCCAATGTCAAAAGAATAGTAGAGAATCATCAAGGAACAGTCACTGTTGAAAGTGAAAAAGGAAAAGGTAGTACCTTTATTATAAAATTACCATTAATAGCATAATGACATGGAAACCACAAAACGCATTTTATTAGTTGAAGACGATCCAAATTTTGGTACCGTTCTAAGAGAGTACTTAACCATCAACAACTACGACGTTGTTCTTGCCAAAAATGGTATGGAGGGTTACGAGAAATTTAAAAGGTCTGACTTTCATCTCTGTATTTTAGATGTTATGATGCCATATAAAGATGGATTTACTCTGGCTCAAGAAATTAGAGAAAAAGATAAGGATATACCGATCATTTTCTTAACGGCAAAAGCATTAAAAGAAGACGTACTAAAAGGGTATAAAGTTGGCGCAGATGACTATTTAAATAAACCGTTTGATAGCGAGGTTTTACTTCTTAAAATTCAAGCCATTATTCAAAGAAAAACGGTTGAAAGTGTAGCTGATAGTGATCAATATGAATTTGAAATAGGGAGCTTTAAGCTCAATTCAAAACTTAGGTTTTTAACACATAACGACGACACACAAATTAAGCTCTCACCAAAAGAAAATCAGTTGCTTCGACTTTTGGCGCTTCATATTAATGATCTTATGCCCAGAGAAATTGCACTGACTAAAATTTGGCGAGATGATAATTATTTTACTTCAAGGAGTATGGATGTTTATATTGCCAAACTTAGAAAGTATTTAAAACACGATCCAAAAGTTGAAATCCTAAATATTCACGGAGAAGGGTTTCGTTTGGTCATCAATGAGTAGCTAGAGTTCAGCTTCTATATATTCAATAATTTTTGGATACGTTTCATTGAAATCAAACCATTTTGTGTGTTCTTGCTTTTTAAACCAAGTTCGCTGTCTTTTGGCAAAACGTCTTGTATTTTTTTTGATTTCACCTACGGCAAATTCTAAGCTACAATTATTTTCGAGATATTGAAATAGTTCTTTGTAACCTACCGTATTTAGCGCATTCAAGTCCTTAAATTCAAAAACAGATTTTACTTCTTCCAAAAGCCCTTGTTGTAGCATTAGGTCTACACGTTTATTAATTCTATCATAAATAACTGAACGTTCTGCGGAAAGACCAATATTTATAGTTTTAAAATCCCGTTTGACTTTGTTTTTGTTTAAAAAACTACTGAAAGCCTGCCCCGTTCCTTTACAAATTTCCAAAGCGCGAATAACTCTGTGTGAATTATTCAAATCAATACTATTATAAGATTTTAGGTCTAAAATTTTCAATTCTTCTCGAAGTTTCCCCAAGCCATTATTTGATAGCTCATTATTCAATTTTTCTCTAATTTTTGGATCAACTTTTGGAAATTCATCCAAACCATTAAGTACAGCATTCACATAAAGTCCAGACCCTCCAACCATTACAACAGTAGGGTGTTTTTTGTGAATTGAAGTGATGCAATCAATGGCTTCTTTTTCAAAATCGCCAACACTATAAGCTTCAGTAATTGATTTATGATGAATAAAATGATGTTTTATTGTTTGAAGTTCTTCAGGTGTTGGTGCTGCTGTGCCAATAGGAATTTCTTTAAAAAATTGACGAGAATCTGCAGAAATAATTTCGGTTTGAAAATGTTTTGCAATTTCCAAGCTCAATGCTGTTTTGCCTATTCCGGTAGGCCCTACAATGGAAATTAATGTGTTACTCATGATTTAAACGCTCTCCACATTTATGACAAAAATGAGCATTATCTGAATGGTAAGATTCCATACAATTGGTACACGATTGTGTGTTTTTTGGAATATTATTACGTTGAGATCTTGTCATTTCAGAAGTCACTATTCCAGTAGGTATTGCGATAATTCCATAACCTAGTATCATGATTAATGAAGCAATAAATTGGCCTAACGAACTCATAGGTGCAATATCGCCATATCCAACGGTGGTCAGCGTTACAATAGCCCAATACACACTCCTTGGAATACTTGTAAATCCACTGTCTTTGTCGCCTTCTACCAGATACATAATAGTTCCTAAAATTACACACAAAACCAAAACAAATGATAGAAAAACAGCAATTTTTACTCGACTGCGTTTGAGTGCTCTGCCAAAATTGGTGCTTTCACCAATATATCTTGTTAGTTTTAATATACGAAATACACGCAACAATCGCAGTGCACGAATGATGACTAACGAATGCGTTCCAACAATAAATAATGAAAGGTATTTTGGAATTGTTGACAGAAAATCAATGATACCATAAAAGCTAAAAATATAGGCCTTAGGATTCTTTACACATACAATTCTAGCAATATACTCCAAAGTGAATAGTACAGTAATTACCCACTCCAAACTATCTAATATACTAAAATATGTTGTTCCAATATAATCTACACTTTCGAGCATAACAAGGACAATGCTCAGCAGAATTACAAAAAGTAAAACAACATCAAATAATTTTCCTGCTGGAGTATCGGCTTCATAAATGATTTCATGAAGTTTATTTTTCCAAGGTGCTGTTGGCTTTTGATAAGACATAATTCAAAAGTACTAAAAAAGTTTAGTCTTCTAGGGAAATGACTTTTAATCTTTTATTTCGCCTCAAGTAACTTTGTATAATGTGTTGTGCATCTTTATTGTGTTCTAATGGTGTAATAAGCGTAGATAAAACATCAATATTTGTAATTTGAAAATTTAAGTTAAAATAGGTAAACCCTCTTAAAATCCCATCTTCTATCCAAATTGCACTACGCTCATCAACAGCTCTACCATAATCAACAACAATCATATTTTTTGTTTTAAAACTATACTTTTCTATAAGTTGTTGTACTTTTGAATTGTAATTTTTAGTTATTTCTTCGCCAACACATGCGCCCTCACATTCTTTTATAGTATAGCTAAAACACCCATTTTTTGATTTATATAATCCACATAGTTTTTGACATAAATTATATTTTTCAACGACTTTATTCATAAAACTCTTTCCACTTTGAATATTTGAAAACGTGGTAATAGGTTTTACATTTCCTTTAATTTTTTCAATTTTTAAGTTAAGGTAACCCTTTTCATCTGTAAAACTAAACAAACCATGAGTAAAAATAGTACGGCGCAACGCACGATTAAATTTTGGTTTGTGGTGCTTTATTTCTGCGCTTTCTTTTAGAAGTGCAAGCAATTCACTGCCTGTTTTTTCATAGGTTACGCTAGCGACTTCGAGTTGTATTTTTTTTGATTTTGGAGCTTGTCCCACAAAATGTTGATTGATTCTATTTTTGATATTTTTACTTTTTCCAATATAGATGATATCACCATCTTCGTTGTGCATGTAGTAAACTCCGGTTACAGAGGGCAAAGACTGAATTATTTCGGTTAATTTCGGTTCCAACTGTCGCTTTGGTTCTAGGCGTACATAAGTTTTTACAATGGTTTTTTCAATGTCTTTGTTAAGTAATAATTCAAATAATTTTGTTGTAGCTAGTGCATCACCTGAAGCACGATGTCTATCGCTAATTGGAATCCCCAAAGAACGCACCAGTTTTCCTAAACTGTAGGAGGGAAGATCAGGAATTAACTGTTTTGAAAGTTCAACAGTACAAAGATTTTCACATTCAAAACTGTAGCCAAGTCGACTAAATTCAAGTTTTAAAATCCGATAATCAAATTTTGCATTGTGGGCTACAATAATACAACCTTCTGTAATTTCGATAACACGTTTTGCAACTTCATAAAATTTTGGTGCATTGCGAAGCATTTTACTAGAAATTCCTGTGAGACTTACCACATAGGGTTGTATTGGCCGTTCTGGATTTACAAGACTAATAAATTGATCTGTAATTTTATGACCATCATGTCTATAGATGGCAATTTCTGTAATCCCTTCTTCGTTATACTTACCACCAGTGGTTTCTATGTCTATAATTGCGTAAATCTTCTTTTTTTAGGTTTAATTTCTTGCGCCAAAAATATGACTGCCAACACGAATCATGGTACTACCACAACTAATGGCAAGTTGATAATCGCCACTCATCCCCATTGAGATAATTTCCATTTCAGGTTGAATTTTTTTTAGTGTATCGAACGTATTTTTTAAATTTTCGAACTCCGTTTTTACTTGTTTTGCGTCATTTGTAAAACTTGCCATGCCCATAACACCTGAAATATGAATATGTTTTAAATCTTGAAATTGATCTGAATTGAGTAGAGCAATTGCATCTTCTTTTGTTAGCCCAAATTTTGTATCCTCTGTTGCAATTTTAATTTGTAAAAGACAGTTGATAACTCGGCTGTGTTTTTTAGCTTGTTTATCAATTTCAGTTAGTAACTTTAAACTATCCACACCATGTATCAACTCTACAAATTCAGCCATATATTTGACCTTATTGCGTTGCAAATGTCCAATCATGTGCCATTGAATATCTTTGGGCATTTGTTGGTGTTTTTCGGCCATTTCTTGAACTTTATTTTCCCCAAAAATACGTTGTCCTGCATCATATGCTTGCATCAAATCAGTTACAGGTTTTGTTTTTGAAACTGCTACTAGTGATACCGTTTTTGGTAACAAAGATTTTAATTCTACTAAGCGTTCTTTAATTCCCATTGTTAAAGTTCGTAAATCGTTATACCACTTCTAAGTTTCGGGAAAATATAGGTGCTCTTTGGTGGCATTATGAGTTGTGCGTCTGCAATAGATTTTAGCTGTTCAATCTTTATTGGTTGTAATCCAAAACCTATAGCATAAGTGTTATTGTCTATATTTTTTTTAATCCACTGCATATCATCATTTTCATAAGAATAGTCAAGGCGTATATTATTTCTAATATCTGTAATACCCAAAATCGGCTTTAAAATGAGTTCTTGCAAGATGTGCGTATCGAGCTGATAGAGTGGAGAATTTTTGAAAACGCTATTGTCTTGCAAAGATACACAATAAAATTGGCCCTTTAAGTACATCGTAAAGGAATGCTTTTTATCTGGTGTTTTTCCATTTTCTTGTGGGGAGATATTAAAATATTGTTTTAGAGCGTCTAAAAATTTTTTATTAGAGTATCCATTTAAATCTGTAACAACTCTATTATATTCTTGGATTTTAAGTTCATTTTCTGGAATTAAAAATGCCATAAAATAATCTGAAGCTTTCGATTTATTTTTTAAATCCTTGTTTTCCTTTGACAACAGAGCAGATGATGCAGATCTGTGATGCCCGTCTGCAATGTATAATGACGGGATTTTTTCAAATAAACTTTGAATTTTCTTTAAGTTGTTCTTGTTTTCAATTTTCCAGAGTCGGTGTTTTTCTTCTGATTTAATAAAGAATTCTAATGTAGGTTTACTGTTTTTAAGTTCATCAATAACACTCGAAATAGTATTAGAATTTTTGTAAGTCAAGAGTACAGGTTCTGCATTGAAGCCAGTAGTTTTCAAGTAGTTTTTGAATGTTTTCTCTCGACTTTCAATTGTATTTTCATGCTTTTTGATAACGTTATTTTTATAATCTTTAACGCTCGCTGCAGCAATTATTCCACAATATGTATTTTTTTGGTCTTCAATTTCATAAATATAAAATGCAGGGTTTGAGTCTTGAATCAAATGTCCTTTATTTTTAAAATTTTGATAGGTTTTTTTTACACTTTTATAGCGTTCTTCTAGAGATTTATTTTCAAGTTTAATTAAACTCGATTTAAGAATTTGAACAAACGAAAAAGGATTATTTTTAAGCAGTTCCGCCAACTCTTCTTTTGAGTAAGATTGAACAGACAAACTACTAAACTCAGATGCAATATTTGCATTTGGGCGAACTGCACAAAATGGTTTGATGTGTGCCATAGGTATCTAGATTTTTGGGGTGTACAATATTAAAGAAACTGAGTTGAAGGAACTATCGCTTTTCTCTCTGTGGAATAGTTATAAAATCCTTCGCCGGTTTTTTTACCAAGTTTTCCTGCTCTTACCATATTAACAAGCAATGGATTAGGAGCA
>CBFIIL010000049.1:0-9055 GCA_965662485.1 Flavobacteriaceae bacterium
GCTATTGTTTTATGTTTATTTCTTTTTTAATTTAATAGGATATGCTACCAACTTTATAGATTTCGGATACTATAAATTTATTTACAACCGAACAACGATTTCTGAATGGGCTGTTGTAAAAAACGAACAAAACATTTTGCAAATGTTTTTGCGTTTTGCTGTTAGTTACTGGCATATTTTTATTTTGTTTATTGTTTTGAGTGTCTTTTGGGTGTATCTGTACAAAAAGATAAAATTTAATCCATCTCCATACAAAAAACACATTGCTTTTTATATATCATCATCTGTTGTTTCGTTGTTGTTAATGATAACATTTATGGTTGCTGGAATTCGTGGTGGAGATTTAAGGAAAAGCACTCGCCCAATCAATCTTGTTGATGCCAACAGATATGTTAAAAAAATTCAGCATGCTGATGTAATTCTAAATACACCTTTTGCAATCATTAGAACATTTGGAAATAATAATTTTAAGAAATTAAACTATGACATTTCAAAACAAGATGTCAATGCACTTGTCCAACCAATAAAATCATATTCCCCAAAAAATGATTCAAAACCAAACATTGTTCTTTTTATAACAGAAAGTTATGGTCGTGAATATATAGGAGCATTTAATAAACATAAAAATATTCCTGATTATGAGAGCTTTACACCTTTTTTAGACTCACTAGCAAACCACAGTCTAATTTTTCCAAATGCATTTGCTAATGGTCGAAAATCCATACATGGTATGTCATCCGTATTAGCAGGCATTCCATCTTTTGTAGACGCCTACACATCGTCTCCGTATGCAAAACAACCTGTTGAGTCTTTAGTTTCTACATTAAACAATATGGGTTATGATACGTCTTTTTTTCATGGTGCGCCCAACGGGTCGATGGGTTTTTTAGGATTTTCAAACATTTTAGAATTTGATCATTATTATGGCAAAACAGAATTTAACGATGATAATCAATTTGACGGCTCATGGGGGATTTGGGACGAACCTTTTTTTCAGTTTATGAAAACTACATTAGACGAAAAAGAATCACCTTTTATGGCGACTATTTTTTCAGTAACCTCTCATGAACCTTATGTGATTCCTGAAGAATACAATGGAAAATTTCCTGAAGGATACGTTCCAATGCACAAATGCGTGGGGTACACAGATTTTGCTTTTCAGCGATTTTTTGAAGCTGCAAAAAAAGAACCTTGGTTTGAAAACACCATTTTTGTAATCACAGCCGATCATTGCAATCAGGTGTATTATGATGAATATAAAAAGGATATCAATCGTTATGCTGTGCCCATTATGATTTATGATCCCAAAGGAAAATATGTTGGAAAAAATATGGATTTAGCTCAACAAATGGATATCTATCCTACCATTCTACAAATGACTGGTTATAACAAACCTTTTCGAAGTTGGGGCAGAAGTTTAATAGATGAAATACAACAAACCGCCCCCTTTGTTATGAATCATGATGGCGTATTTTATCGCTATACCAAAGGGAATTATATTTGTATATTTGACGGTGAAAAAGCCATAGGGTTTTATGATATTGATGATTTGTCTTTAAGCCAAAATTTAATTGAAAATAAAAACAAAGAAATGATTCAGTTGGAAAAAAGTTGTAAGGCATTTATACAGGATTATTTCGAAAAGATTATCGATAAAAAATTAAAATAATATGAAAAAGAAACTAATTTATGGCATTGCACTTATTGTGGTCGTTTGTGGAGGGAAATTTGTGTATGACAAACACATCAATCACAATTTCGAAGAAATTTCTGAAAACAAAGTCTATAAATCAGGAGTGATTCCACCAGATCAAATTGCAGATTATGTGAAAGATTATAAACTAAAAAGTATAGTTGATTTACGCTTTCCAGGGACTGAAGATTTAGTCAATAATCCAGAAATTCCAGCAGAATTATTAGCTGAAAAAATGGCGATTGAAAGTATTGAAGGTGTTCAATATATCAACCTTGGCACTGACCAAGTACCAACACAAGCTACGATCGATAAGTTCTTGGCAATTATGGATGATCAAAGCAACTATCCTGTATTGATTCATTGTCATCATGGTGAGGGAAGAGCACCACTTTTTTCGGCATTATATAGAATAGAATATGAAAATTGGACCAATGAGGATGCCCGAGCTAAAACACGTCTTTTACTTAAAGGAAGTTCATTTGATGATGGAGCACCAAAAGGTGATTTTTTAATGAATTATCAGCCCAAACGCACTCAACAGTAATCTAATTATACAACTGCAAGAAATTTGAAATTTAATTTATTAAAAAAAGATCAAAACACAAAGGCAAGAGCGGCCACATTAACAACAGATCATGGGGTTATTGAAACCCCAATTTTTATGCCTGTTGGTACTGTTGGTACCGTTAAAGGAGTACACCAAAGAGAACTCAAAAATGATATCAATCCTGATATTATCTTAGGAAATACATACCATCTCTATCTACGACCTCAAATAGAAGTTTTAGAAAAAGCGGGAGGATTACATAAGTTCATGAATTGGGATAGAAATATTCTTACTGATTCTGGAGGCTATCAAGTATATTCGTTGTCTGCCAATAGAAAAATAAAAGAGGAGGGTGTAAAATTTAGAAGTCATATTGACGGAAGCTACCATGTATTTACACCTGAAAATGTCATGGAGATTCAGCGAAGCATAGGGGCAGACATCATTATGGCATTTGATGAATGTACGCCATATCCTTGTGATTACAACTATGCAAAACGTTCTATGCATATGACACACAGATGGTTGGATCGCTGTATGAATCATCTTGAAAAACTCCCTTTTAAGTATGGCTACACTCAAGCATTTTTTCCAATTGTACAAGGCAGTACTTACAAAGATTTACGAAAGCAATCCGCTGAATATATTGCCAATGCCAATGCGGTGGGGAATGCTATTGGCGGTCTCTCAGTTGGTGAGCCCGCGGAAGAAATGTATGCGATGACAGATGTTGTTTGTGAAATTTTACCAGAAGATAAACCACGTTATCTAATGGGAGTGGGTACGCCTATTAATATTTTGGAAAATATTGCTCTCGGCATCGATATGTTTGATTGTGTAATGCCAACAAGGAACGCCCGTAATGGTATGCTTTTTACAGCACACGGAACGATTAATATTAAAAATAAAAAATGGGCCGATGATTTTTCTCCAATAGATGAAATGGGTATTACTTGGGTAGATACAGAATACTCAAAAGCATATCTTAAACATTTGTTTAGCGTAAACGAATTATTGGGTAAACAAATTGCAACCATTCATAATCTTGGATTTTATTTGTGGTTGGTTCGTGAAGCCAGAAAGCGTATTTTAGCAGGAGATTTTGAAACTTGGAAAACCATGATGGTTGCTCAAATGGATAAGCGTCTGTAGATTATGAAAATTTTTGATTGGTACATTTTAAAACGCTATTTACTCACATTTTTCTTAATGTTGTTGCTCTTTATTCCCATAGGAATAACAGTCAATTTGGCTGAGAAAATTGATAAAATATTAGAAAATAAAGTACCTTTTGAAGAAGTAGTGGCCTATTACGTTGATTTCACCATTTACTTTGCAAACCTTCTTTTTCCATTGTTTTTGTTTTTATCAGTTATCTGGTTTACTTCAAAACTAGCTAATAATACAGAGATTGTTGCATTTTTAAGTTCAGGAATTTCTTTTACAAGATTTTTGAAACCCTATTTTATTGGTGCTATCCTTATTGCCACACTTGCTTTGCTTTTGGGAATGTATTGGGCACCTCAAGCAAGTAAAGGATTTAATGAGTTTACCTATAAATATCTTAAAAACAAAAAGGTAGTAAAAACACAATATATCCATCAACAGATTAATGAAAATGAATACATCTATGTGAGCAATTTTGACACAAAATCCATGCGTGGAAATAACTTTACGTTAGAACATTTTGATGGAAATAAACTCAAATATAAAATTCATGCAACAGCAATTCGATATATAGAAAAAGACAGTGTATATCGCTTATCGAACTATAATTTACGATATGTAGGAATAGATCATGATTCATTGATTTTCAAAAGACGTATAGATACTTTACTTGGCTTTGATCTTCAGGATTTAACACCTCCAATGTATGTTGCCGAAACTCTAACAATTAACGAACTTTCAGATTTTATTGAGCGTGAGGAAGCACGAGGTTCGTCTAATATTAATAGATATAAAGTTGTTCAGTATAAAAAGTGGAGCTTACCAGTTTCAGTATTTATTCTAACCATTATTGCTGTAGCCGTTTCTTCTGTAAAGCGTAGAGGAGGGATGGGGGTTAATTTGGCCTTTGGAATTGTCATTGCTATGATTTATGTCTTCTTTGATAAAGTTTTTGGTGTAATGGCAGAGCAGTCCGATTTTTCTCCCCTAATCGCCGTTTGGTTTCCAAATTTTATTTTTGGAATTCTAGCAATTTATCTCTTATACAATGCCAAGCGTTAAATTTAAAAATCAACTACATCTTCATTTTTTGGTGTTTATCGCAGGGTTCACAGCAATTTTAGGTGAGCTCATTACTCTCGAAGCTATATCTTTAGTATGGTACAGAATGACCATAGCTGGGGTGTTGATGCTCATGTATTTAAAACTAAAAAAAATAAATCTTCGTGTTCCAAAAAAAGACCTTATTAAATTTTTTCTTGCAGGAATTGTAATTGCATTACATTGGATTACATTTTTTGCTGCCATAAAAGTGTCAAACATATCCATCACATTAGCCATGTTTTCTACAGGTGCTTTTTTTGCATCATTTATAGAACCTATTTTCTACAAAAGAAAAATCATACTTTATGAAATTGTTTTTGGACTTATCGTAATAGCAGGTGTTTTTCTTATTATGCAAACAGAACTCAAGTACATTTTAGGTATATGTTTAGGGATTTCCTCAGCTTTATTTTCGACACTTTTTGCCGTTATGAATGGAAAATTTGTTGCAAAATATAATGCTTCTGTTATTTCATTTTATGAATTTATTAGTGGTGTTTTATTTATATCCATGTTTTTATGGATTTCACCCAGTGGTTTTCATAGCGATTTTTTCAACCTTTCAATTTCAGATTGGGGTTATCTTTCTATTTTGGCTTCAATTTGTACAGCATATGCTTTTATTGCATCTGTTTATGTCATGAAATACATTACGCCTTATTCTGTTGTTTTAACCTACAATTTGGAACCAATTTATGGGATTGTTCTAGCACTAATTTTATTTCCAAAATCAGAAACAATGAAACCATTGTTCTATGTCGGGGCTGCGCTTATCATTTGCACAGTCCTTCTAAATGCGATTTTTAAGCATAAAAAAAAGATAAAAATTAAACCTTAATTGTATACAAAAAATATAAAGTTGTTATATTTGTACAGCCGCTAACCAATTATAAATATTTATGGAATATCTAGAGTTTGAATTGCCAATAAAAGAGCTAGAAGACCAGCTTCAAAAATGCCAAGTCATTGGTAAAGAAAGTGATGTGGATGTTACAGAGACTTGTACTCAGATTCAAAAAAAACTAGAGGAGACAAAAAAAGAAATTTATAAAAACCTTACACCTTGGCAGCGTGTACAACTATCACGTCATCCCAACAGACCCTACACCTTGGATTATATAAATGCATTGACCAAGGGCACTTTTTTGGAATTGCATGGCGATCGTAACTTTAAAGACGATAAAGCCATGATTGGTGGTTTAGGTAAAATTGGCGATCAAAGTTTTATGTTTGTTGGACAACAAAAAGGATATAATACAAAAACACGACAGTATAGAAACTTTGGAATGGCCAATCCAGAGGGCTATAGAAAAGCATTGCGATTGATGAAATCCGCAGAAAAATTTGGTATCCCTGTTGTTACACTAATTGACACGCCTGGTGCTTATCCAGGTTTGGAAGCAGAAGAACGCGGACAAGGTGAAGCCATTGCACGTAATATTCTAGAAATGACACGTTTAAAAGTACCAATCATCACTGTAATTATTGGGGAAGGTGCATCCGGAGGTGCTCTAGGAATTGGTGTAGGCGACAAAGTGCTGATGCTCGAAAACACATGGTATTCTGTAATATCTCCTGAATCATGCTCTTCAATTCTTTGGAGAAGTTGGGAATATAAAGAGCAAGCTGCAGAAGCCTTAAAGCTTACTGCAAAGGATATGAAGCGAATGAAGCTAGTTGATCAAATTGTAAAAGAGCCACTTGGCGGAGCACATAAAGATCCCAAAAAAACATATTTGGCGATAGAAGCTGCAATTTTAAAATCTTTTGATGAATTAAATGCGTTTTCACCAAAAGCATTGGTAGAACAACGTATGGACAAATATGCACAAATGGGTGTCTATAAAGACTAATATTTTTTACATAATATGATTTTAAACCAAGCCTTGTGCTTGGTTTTTTTGACCATTATTAACATTTTTTTTTACTTATTAACACTCATTTTGTTAAGTCTTATTCAACATTTTATCAATTAAGACATTCAATTTTTACGTACATTCGTTACTATGAAACAACCAGAAGCTTTTAAAGGGTATCAACAAACCAAAAGACCTAACGTCATTAATTTAGAGCAAGGGAAAATTCCACCTCAAGCTATCGATTTGGAAGAAGTAGTGTTAGGTGCTATGATGATCGATAAAAAAGGTGTAGATGAAGTCATTGATATACTTAGTATTGAATCATTTTATAAAGAAGCGCATCAATATATTTTTGAAGCCATTCTTCAGCTTTTTGAAACCAGCGAACCTATTGACTTATTGACCGTTTCTTCAAAGCTAAGAAAAAATCAAAAATTAGATGTTGTAGGTGGTGATTTTTATCTTATTGGACTTACTCAAAAAGTTTCATCTTCAGCTCATATTGAGTTTCATGCTAGAATCATTTTACAAAAATTTATTCAACGAAGCTTGATTAAAATTTCCAACGAAATTATTGAAGACTCTTTTGATGAAACCAAAGATGTATTTGATCTTTTGGATAAAGCAGAATCAAAACTTTATGATGTCACTCAAGGGAATATCAAAAAATCAACAGAAACAGCACAAGATTTAGTGTTTCAAGCCAAGCGCAAAATTGAAGAAATTTCAAATAAAGAAGGCCTTAGTGGCATTCCATCCGGTTTTGACAGAGTTGATCAGTTAACTTCTGGCTGGCAAGAAAGTGATTTGATTATTGTAGCCGCTCGCCCGGGTATGGGAAAAACAGCACTAACGCTTTCCATGGCGCGAAATATTGCTGTAAATCAAAATATTCCAGTAGCGTTTTTCTCTTTGGAAATGTCTTCGGTACAGCTTATTACCCGTCTAATTTCCTCAGAAACAGGATTAAGTTCAGAAAAATTAAGAACAGGGAAACTTGAAAAACATGAATGGGAGCAACTCAATGTAAAAGTAAAATCATTGGAAAAAGCACCACTTTATATAGATGATACACCATCACTTTCTATTTTTGATTTACGCGCAAAAGCCCGTCGATTAGCCTCTCAAAATGGCATCAAACTCATTATTGTAGATTATTTACAGCTAATGACGGCAGGGGGTAGCCAAAAAACAGGTAATCGTGAACAAGAAATTTCAATGATTTCGAGAAATTTAAAAGCTCTAGCCAAAGAACTAAGTGTTCCTGTCATTGCACTTTCACAATTGTCAAGAGCTGTAGAAACTAGAGGAGGAAGTAAGCGACCATTACTTTCAGACTTGAGAGAGTCTGGAGCAATTGAACAAGATGCTGATATTGTGTCATTTATCTATAGACCTGAATACTACAAAATTGAAGAATGGGATGATGAAGAACACACCCCATGTGAAGGTCAAGCAGAATTTATCATTGCAAAACACAGGAATGGTGGTTTGGACAATATCCGATTAAAATTCATTGGGCATTTAGGTAAATTTGATAATTTGGATAATTTTGATTCTCCTTTTGATGCTGAGTTCCACTCCAAAATGAATGCCGCTGCAAATGATGATACATTTTCTGGTGATGATACTCCACCACAAATTGATCCAAACGATGCTTTTGGTCCACCAGATGACGATACTCCGTACTAACAATCCAGTATGATTATAGCTTTCAATCGTCTTAAATCTTTTTATTTCGTCTTTTTTTTGTGTATTTCTTTAAAGGGCTTTGCAAGTTATATCTTAATTCCAATGGATGCAAAATCGCAATCCAATCATCTAAAAGCATATGGTATAACGTATTGGGTATTGAGCCAAAATAAAGATGTAAAATGGCTATTGAATTATCGAGGAGGTGCATTTTTGATACCTAGTTCAGAACGTATTGAAAGAGAATGCCTCATTCGTGGCGTTTCATACGAACTCATAAGTGATTCTAAAACTGCTTCAATTCTTGAAGAAATTAGCAGTCCAAGCAAAAATATGGATGCTATCGTTTTAGAAAAAGCACCAAAAATTGCGGTGTATTCACCCAGTGGAAAGCAACCTTGGGACGATGCGGTTACCTTAGTCTTGACCTATGCGGAAATTCCCTATGATGTAGTTTATGACACTGAAGTACTAAATGATGGGCTATTATTGTATGATTGGCTACACCTTCATCATGAGGATTTTACAGGGCAATATGGAAAATTCTATAGAGCCTATCGCAATGCAGCATGGTACATAGAACAGCAACAAAACGCTGAAGCACTTGCACAAGAATTGGGATATGCAAAAGTATCTGATGCAAAACTTGCAGTTGCTCAAAAAATTAAAGACTATGTTTTGGGAGGTGGATTCATGTTTGCCATGTGTAGTGCCACGGACAGTTTTGATATTGCTTTGGCAGCTGAACAATTAGATATTTGTGAACCTATGTTTGATGGCGATGGGACTACTCCAAATTATCAAGCGCAACTCGATTTTTCAAACACTTTTGCGTTTAAAGAATTTATTATTGAACGCGATCCAAATGTGTACGAATTTTCATCAATCGATCAAACCAATGTACGCCAGATTAAAAAAGAAGTTGATTATTTCACTTTAATGGAATACTCTGCAAAATGGGATCCCATACCCACCATGCTCAATCAAAAT
>CBFIIL010000050.1:0-8606 GCA_965662485.1 Flavobacteriaceae bacterium
CGATCTTTTAAAAGATATTGCAAATGGCGATAAATACATGAAAGTGTACAAACAAATGAAAATGTACAACGACGACGAATTGAACCCTGTTCTAAGAGGCGTAAAATAAAACAGTTATTTGCAAGGCACTGCAAAACACATACTCATCATTCGATTTTCGTCTCTAGGAGATGTTGCAATGATAGTGCCTGTTGTAGCCGCATATACAAAAGCCTATCCAAAGCATAAAGTTTCTGTACTCACCAAAAAACAATTTGCTCCTCTTTTTGCTCACTTGAGCAGTGTTGAGGTTATCCCTGTTGATTTTAACATTGATTATAAAGGAGTTTTTGGACTCATACGCCTTTCAAAAATAATTAAAACATTAAAAATAGATGCCATTGCAGATCTGCACAATGTGTTGAGAACCAAAGTTTTACGCTTTTTGTTATCAGCGTATAAGTGGAGTGTTTTAGACAAAGGGCGTAAAGAAAAAAAACAATTAATTTCTGGTACAATTTTTAGACCATTACGTCCAATGGTCGAACGCTATGCCGATGTGATTCGTAAATTAGGATTTGACTTTTCTTTAGAAAATCCTAGTTTCCCAAAAACCAATTCACTTTCAAAAAATATAGAAACAGTATTAAAAAACAGTGCTCAACCCTATATTGGATTTGCGCCGTTTGCAGCATATGCTTCAAAAACATATCCATTTAAAAATACAAAAAATTTAGTAAAAATTCTTTCTGAAAAAAGTGGAACTGTAATTTTATTTGGAGGCGGTCAAGAAGAGATAAAAAACCTCAATGTTTTGGCTGAGACATATGATAATGTGATTTCTGTTGCTGGACAACTCTCAATCGATGAAGAATTGCAATTGATGTCGCACCTAAAAGTTATGTTGGCTATGGATTCAGGGAATGCACATATGGCTGCCATGATGGGCATAAAAGTGCTATCATTGTGGGGAGTTACTCACCCATATTCAGGGTTTAAACCTTTTAATCAACCCTTAGAAAATTGTTTGTTAGCTGATAAAGAGCAATTTCCAAAAATCCCAACTTCAGTATATGGAAATCATTTTCCAAATGGCTATGAAAAAGCAATTGCATCAATTTCAGAAGAAGCTATTGTAGAAGCGGTTCAAAAAGCGCTTTAAATATCATCAAAATCGACAAAAATTTTAGAGGATGTTGGCACCGCCTGACAGCTTAGCACCAATCCTTCTGCTACTTCACTATCGGTAAGTACACTATTTTGACGCATTTCTGCAGACCCTTCAGTTATTCTACAAATACAGCTACTACATACACCACCTTGGCAGGAGTATGGGACATCTAAATTTTGCTTCAAGGCCGCTTCCAAAATAGTATGATCAGGGTTCATGGTGAAAACCTCAGTTTCATCGACAACAAGAATGGTGGTTTCAACTTGTCCATTATTAGAAATAATTTTCTCATCATTTAATGGTGTGGATGCCGATGTAAAAAGTTCAAACAAAACTTTACTTTCAGCAACACCATTCTCAATGAGAACCTTTTTAACAGTTTGAATCATAGCCTCTGGACCACATAAATAATAGGCAGAAGATGTTTCTAAATCATTCAGATTTTTTAGAATATAGTTTGTATTTCCTTTGTCAATTCTACCGAAAAGAGCATCATCACTTTGCGTTTGACTGTATACATATTGTAGCAATAATCTATTGGGATACTGCGCTTTAAGCTCTAAAAATGTTTGTAAGAAAATAGTGTCTTGCGGTGTTTTATTTCCATATACAAGAATAAATTTCTGTGTATCACCAGATTCTAAAACAGTTTTAAGAATGCTCATTATTGGAGTTATTCCACTACCAGCAGCAAAAGCAACCACAGTGTTTTGATGGTCTGAATTTGGAATAAATGTAAAGCGACCATTTGGAGGAGCAACCTCTAAAACATCTCCAACTTTTAGGTCCTGATTTGCAAAAGTAGAAAACAAACCTTTTTCAATTTCTTTAATTGTAACTGTCAAATCGCCACTAAAAGGACTTGAACTTATAGAATAATCACGACGTACCTCTTGGCCGTCAATTTTAGTTTTGAGTGTAAGGTATTGACCTGCTTCAAAACTAAAAGTAGTTTTTAATTTTTCAGTGACATCAAAACTTATGCTTACAGCTTTTGAAGTTTCGCGATGTATTGATTTTATGGTTAGAGAATAAAATGTTGCCATTTGCTAATTTTAAAAGACAAAAATACTAAAGTTTAGAATGGAAATTTTGTTAATATACCGCCAAAATTTATATTTTCATTTAAATCATCCATGCTGAAATTATACTAAATCCAGATAAAAAATTAGTTTTATTCAAAAAGATGAGTATTTTTACAAACTTTGTATACAATTTACAGAGCATTTTAAGTTATAAATAAACAAAAAAACGTCCCACAATTGAGATGCACATTTAAACATATTCTGAGTTTTGTAATCTTTATTTCGATTTTTTCTAGTTGCTCCCGCAAAAAAGATAAATTCCTCAATCGTAATTGGCATTCTTTAAATACAAAATATAATGTGTTGTATAATGGAAATTTAGCGCTTAAAGCTGGTCTAAAAGAAATAGAAGAATCATACAAAGATAATTATTGGAAGATTTTACCTGTTGAGCGCCTTAGTATTTCTGACGAATTTTCAACAGAAAGAGAAAAGCAAAATCCAAATTTTGATCGTGCAGAAGAAAAAGCGGTCAAGGCCGTTCAGACTCACGGAATGAACATTAAAGAAAAAGAAAAAAACTCTCAAATTGATGAGGCCTATATTCTCTTAGGACAGACACGTTATTTTAGTGGGCGCTTTATTCCAGCTCTTGAAGCTTTTAATTATATTTTATTTAAATACCCTGCAAGCGATAATGTAAATTTAGCCAAAATTTGGCGTGCCAAAACAAACTTACGTTTACAAAACGAGGTGATTGCCATCGAAAATTTGAAAGATATAATTGAAAAAAATGACTTATCTAAAAACGACCAAGCTGAAGCCCAATCTACTTTAGCACAGGCATACATAAATACAGACAAATTGGACTCGGCACTTGTTCATTTAAAAAATGCATATGCAGTTGCAAAAAACAAATTTTTTAAAGGTCGATTGTATTTTATTGAAGGACAAATTTATAACCGCTTAGGCAAAAAAGACAGTGCCAGCATGGCTTTCCAGCAGGTGATTAAACTCAACCGAAATGTTCCAATGGCATATAGAGTTAATGCTTTCTTAGAACAAATACATAATTTTGATTATGACAATGAAGACCTAGAGGCTCTAAGTGAATTATTATCAGATATTGAAGAAAACAGAGAACACAGGCCGTATTTAGACCGTATATACCATACGATTGCAAAACACCAATTGAAACTAAATTCTGATTCACTTGCCATTACTTATTTCAATAATTCTTTAAGAACAAATTCTGAAGATAATTATCTTAATGCTTTGAATTATCATAGTATTGCGGATCTTTATTTTGACAAATCTCAATATTCTGTGGCTGGGGTTTATTATGACAGCACACTTCTGAATTATAAACCAAATTCTAAGCCTTATAGAGCAGTAAAAAAGCGGTTAGACAATCTTCAAGATGTTATTTACTACGAATCCATTGCGCAAACCAACGACAGTGTATTGAATCTTGTTGCAATGACAAAGGATGAACAAGAACAATATTTTAATGAACTCATACAAGAATTAAAAGTACAACAAGAGAAAAAATTGGCACAGCAGCAAAAATTTGTCAACTCAACACCTGGTTTTTCAACTGATAAAGTCAAAAATGCGGGCACGTTTTATTTTTATGAAACCGCAACGGTTGCTTATGGCAAAAGTGAATTTGTAAATATTTGGGGAAATCGTCCATTGGAAGATAATTGGCGCTGGTCTAAAAAAACACTTGCTAATGTTGCTCAAAATGATGCAACTACAGAAGCAACCACAGAAAAGATTACAAACACTCAAACAGCTGAGTACTACATTAATCAAATTCCAAAAGAGACCAGTAAAATTGATAGCTTAGCTAAAGACCGAAATTTTGCTTACTATCAACTAGGATTGATTTATAAAAATAAATTTAAAGACTATAAGAGGTCAAAGGAAAAATTAGAAGCCCTTTTACGTCAAAATCCAGAAGAGCGCTTGGTTTTGCCTGCTAAATATAACCTGTATAAAGTGTACACTTTACTTTCAAACGAATCATTAGCAACCTCAATGAAAACGAGTATTATTCAAGATTATCCAACGTCTAGATATGCTCAAATACTGAAAAATCCAGCGGCGGTGTTAGAAAATGACGCTCAAGGACCCGAAGCAAAATACAAATCCCTTTTTGAAAAGTTTGAAGCGAGCAAATATCAAGAGGTCATTGATTTATGTAAAGATGAAATCATCCGATTTGAAGGCGATGAAATAGTACCAAAACTCGAATTGTTGAAAGCAAGTGCAAGGGGACGTTTATATGGATTCAAAGACTACAAAGATGGTCTAAATTACATCGCATTAAATTATCCAAACTCACCTGAAGGAAAGCAAACACAAAATATTATAGATCATGTTTTATCAAGTTTAGAGAATGATTCTTTCGAAGAGTTTTCTGCAGGAAATCATTTCAAAACGATTTTTAGGTTTAACAAAGAAGAAAAAGAGCTTATAAAAGACTTTAAAAAAGAATTAACAAACTTGGTTGAGAATGAAGATGTTCTTCAATTAAGTGTCTCCGAGGATATATACAATATAAATACTACATTTGTAGTTGTTCATGGACTAAAGAGTATAAATGGAGCTAAAGGCCTTACAGCTTTAATTGATGAACAAGAAAATGAAATTTTTAAAAGACCATTTTTTGCAATTTCATCGGAAAATTATAAAACCCTTCAAATCCATAAAAACTTAGAACTTTATTTAGAAGAGTACAAAAATTAAAATACAGGATTATGTTTACAGATGCTAAAAAACCCAGATCTCAGCAAGGCTTATTATCACAGCAAAATACAATTGCACAAGGGACTACTTTTGAAGGAGACCTCAAGAGTGAAGGCGACTTTAGAATTGAAGGTGCTATAATTGGGACACTAACTACAAAGGGTAAAGTAGTCATTGGAAGCACAGGAAAAATTAATGGAAGTCTATCTTGTAAAAATGCAGATATTGAAGGTAGTTTTAAGGGGGAGTTAGTTGTTTCTGAAACACTAAGCTTGCGCGCTACTGCTCGTGTTCAAGGTGAGGTTCAAACAGGAAAACTTGCTGTAGAACCTGGTGCATCTTTCAATGCAAATTGTCAAATGAAAGACTCTGTTAAAGAGCTCAAAACACAACCAAAACCAACCATAGAAACAAGTGCCAAATCAGGACAATCCGCTTAAAAATCTTGCCGCACTTTCTGGACTAGGAATTCAAATGGGGGTAATTGTTTTTGTTTTTGTTCGTTTTGGCAAGTGGCTTGATGTTTATTTCGGGCATACTAAAAAAATATTTGTAGCAGTTGGCGCAATTCTTGGAGTTGCAGTTGGGCTATATGTTGTCTTGAAGCAGCTCAAAAAAATTCAAAACAAGTGAACACAATTACAAAAGAGTTTTCTCAACGCATCTTAGTTTTTTTAAGCATTGTATTTGTAATTCATGTTCTTATTAATATATTTTTGAATTTACCTAAATTTCAACATCTTATTACAGAGGCCTATGTTATTAATGCAATGTTGGCCATAGGAATTTTTTGGGGATTAATAGCTTTAAAAGAAAAATATAACAACCAGATTGGCTTTTTGTTTTTGGCTAGTAGTTTTATTAAATTTTTTGTATTTTTTTTGGTGTTTTATGGGCCCTACAAAGCCGATGATCAAATAACTTTTTCTGAATTTGTTTCATTTTTTATTCCTTACACCATTTGCCTTGTTTTAGAAACATTCTACCTCAGTAAACAGCTCAATCAAATGTAGATTATGTATCGTTTTTTAGAACAGATTTTTGAACTTAAAATAAAGTCCTTAAAATTGTTTTTGTTTTTGATAGAAAACCATAACTTTGCACCGATTTTATACAACTATAAAAATCTGCTAATGCGAAGCAAATTAACTTTGAAAGCGATTACACTGATTTTCTTTTTTGTGCCATTCTTTGTGATGGCTGGAGGAGATGCCCCAAAAACAGATAAAAAAGCTGAGATAAAAGCATATATCCAGCACCACCTTCAAGATTCATACGACTTTAGTTTATTTTCGTACACAACAGATGATGGCGAGCACAAGTACATAGGTGCGCCCCTTCCTGTAATTTTATGGGACGAGGGGTTAAAAGTTTTTGCCTCATCCAAGTTTCATCATGGAGAAACTCTAGCAGAGGTTGATGGTAATTATTACAAACTCTATCACAACAAAATCTATAAAACAGACGCTGCGGGAACCATTAGTTATGACGAACATAATCACCCAACCAACGTCAAGCCATTAGATTTTTCCATTACAAAAAGTGTAGCGATGATTCTAATTACATCACTGCTCATGTTTTTACTTTTCAGAGGATTGGGAAGATCTTATGGAGAAAACAAAGGGGTTGCTAAGGGTATTGGTCGATTTTTTGAGCCTATTGTACTTTACATCAGAGATGATATTGCCATTCCAAATATTGGAGAAAAGAAGTACATGCGCTACATGCCATTTCTACTTACTGTATTTTTCTTCATATGGTTTTTAAATATTTTTGGATTAACCCCACTTGGTGTCAATGTCACAGGAAATATTGCAGTCACTTTCGCTTTGGCATTACTAACCTTCTTAATCACAAATTTAACAGGAACAAAAGATTATTGGAAACACATTTTTGATCCACTAGGAGACTCTATGCCTTGGTATGGAAAGATTCTTTTGTACATCATATTAATCCCTATTGAAGTACTAGGGATATTCATTAAACCATTCTCATTATTAATCCGTTTGTATGCCAATATGCAAGCTGGACACATTGTATTAATGAGTTTGATTGGTCTAATGTTTTTATTCAAAAGTTGGTTGGGAAGCCCATTATCCTTTGGATTGGCCTTTGCCATCTCACTAATTGAAGTACTTGTAGCATTGTTGCAAGCGTATATTTTCACAATGTTATCGGCTTTATATTTTGGTTTTGCTTCAGAGGAGCACGAGCATCATGATGAAGCACACGCTCACTAGTGTTTGAGCAATTAGAATTGAATGTTTAATTTTTAAATACATATATATGGAAATTCCAGTAATGGTAGGTGCAGGTTTAGTTGTCATCGGAGTAGGATTAGGTATTGGTAAAATCGGTGGTTCCGCAATGGAAGCTATCGCACGTCAGCCAGAAGCTTACGGAAAGATTCAAACAGCTATGCTTATTGCAGCGGCCTTAATTGAAGGTATTGGATTTGCGGCATTATTTGCAGTATAATCTTTATCCAAAAAAACAATCTTGCAACGGTTGGTTGCAAGATTGTTTTAATTAAACTTAAAACATCATCATAATAAAATTATTATGGAAAAATTATTAGAAGAATTCTCACTTGGACTGTTTGTTTGGCAAACACTACTTTTTGTAGGGCTTTTATTGTTGCTGAAAAAATACGCATGGGGCCCAATTTTGAACGCTGTTAATGAGCGTGAAGAAGGCATCAAAAACGCACTAAGCGCTGCAGACGACGCCAAAAAAGAGATGGAAAATCTTCAAGCAGACAATCAAAAGCTTTTGAAAGAAGCCCGTGCAGAGCGTGAAGCCATGCTTAAAGAAGCGCGCGAACTCAAAAATAAAATGATTGATGACGCCAAAGATGAAGCCAAGGAAGAAGCCAACAAACTTGTAGCGCAAGCACAAGCTGCCATAGAAACAGAGAAAAAAGCAGCTATTGCAGATTTAAAAGCACAAGTAGCAGACCTTTCAATTTCTATTGCAGAAAAAGTATTGGGAGAAGAATTATCAAACAAAGGAAAGCAAGAAAAATTAGTAGAGTCGATGTTGGACGATGCTAATTTAAATTAAAAACATATGTCAGGGACAAGAGCAGCCATTCGATATGCTAAGGCCATCTTAAGTGTGGCAGAGGACAACAATACATCAGCGAAAATTCATGAAGAAATGAACCATATCGCTAATGCTATTGCTTCAAATCCTGAACTGAACGAAGTACTTAAATCACCAGTGGTCAAACTTACAGAAAAAACAGCCGTTTTGGAAAATGTTTTTTCAACCTCTGGAGCAGAAGTTAAGTCTTTATTCAACACTTTAGCACAGAATAAGCGTGTTGATTTATTAGAGCAAATTGCAATTCAATATAATCGATTGTACGATGAGTATAACAATAAAGAACAAGCCACGGTAACAACAGCTGTACCGATGACTGAAGCTTTAGAAAAGAAGGTGATGGCAAAGCTTAAAACCTTATCTAGTAAAGAAGTAACCTTGACAAAAATTGTAGATGAAACCATCCTCGGAGGATTCATCTTACGCGTTGGAGACCAGCAGTACAATGCAAGTGTTTCTAACCAATTGAATGAAATTAAAAGTAAATTTATAACAAATTAAAAAGAACTCCTTTTGAGTTCAATGAGTTAAAAATAGATTAAAATGGCAGATGTAAAAGCAGCTGAAATTTC
>CBFIIL010000051.1:0-8093 GCA_965662485.1 Flavobacteriaceae bacterium
TTCTTCTTTTAGTGTTAAACCTGCCGCGTATTTATGCCCCCCAAATTGTTCAATATATTGGCTACATTTTTGAAGCACTTTATACACGTCGAATCCGCGAACAGAACGAGCAGAAGCCGCTAAAAAATCGCCACTTTTTGTGAAAACTAATGTAGGGCGATAATACGTTTCAATCAATCTAGAGGCAACAATTCCAATCACGCCTTTATTCCAAGTTGGGTGATAAACTACTGTTGTGGAACATTCAACCTCCTCCAATTCTTCAATTTGAAGCAGCGCTTCTTTCGTAATTTCTTGGTCTAATATTCTTCGAGTTGAATTAAAGTCTTCTATTTCCTTAGATGTAATTTCTGCCTGCTGAATATTTTGTTCTTTGAGCAGTGCAACAGCATAGTTTCCATGCTTCATTCGCCCTGCTGCATTAATTCGCGGAGCAATAACAAAAACTACATCAGTAATGCTTAAAATGTCTTTTTTTATATTTTGAATTAAAGCCTGAAATCCAGGTCGTGGATTTGAGTTTATAACTTTTAATCCATGATAAGCTAAAACTCTATTTTCACCAACAACAGGAACAATATCAGCACCAATTGCTGTAGCTACCAAGTCTAAATAAGAGGTCAAATCTTCTATAGTTTCACCAAAATTTTGCCCTAGTGCTTGGATTAATTTAAATCCAACACCACAACCACAAAGCTCCTTAAAAGGATATGTGCAATCAGATCGTTTTGGATCTAAAACAGCTACTGCAGAGGGTAAATTTTCTCCAGGTAAATGATGATCACAAATGATAAAATCGAGTTCTTTCTCTTTTGCATATTGAACTTTTTCTATCGCTTTTACACCACAATCTAATGCGATAATAAGACTAAAATTATTGTCAAGCGCATAATCGATACCTTTGTAAGAAATCCCATAACCTTCATCAAATCTGTCAGGAATATATGTAGAAATTTGCGTGCTTTTTGATTCAAGATAAGTAGCCATTAGGGCCACAGAAGTTGTTCCATCGACATCATAGTCTCCATAAACCAAAATACGTTCATTATTGTCCAAAGCCCGTTGGATTCTTTCAACAGCTTTATCCATATCCTTCATTAAAAAAGGATCGTGCAAATCTTTCAGTTGAGGTCTAAAAAATGTTTTGGCTTGCTCAAAAGTGGTAATTCCTCGCTGAACCAATAAAGCTGCAATAGGGTACTCCACCCCGAGTTTTTCTGCTAAATCTTTGGTTGTATTAACATCAGGTAATGGCTTTAGCGTCCATCGCATTTTAATTATTTTTGAAAATGAATTTTAGTATTTATTGTTGCAAACTTGCGGAACATTTCCATAACTCCACAATATTTATCAATCGACAATTGTACAGCTCGATTACATTTTTTTTGATCTATTTGAGGTCCTGAAAAATAATAATTAACATGAACCGTATGATAATATTTTGGGTGCTCTTCTGTGAGTTCACCTTCCACATCTATCTGTAGATTATAATCTGTTATTTTCATTTTTTTAAGGATATCAACGATATCAATTCCTGAACAGCCAGCTAAGGAAGAAAGCATCATTGCTTTTGGAGAAACGCCTTTTTGATGAGGAATACCTTCTTCAGTAGTGTCCATTAGCACATGATTCCCGCTTGGATTATCAGATTCAAAAAGCATTCCGCCTTTCCAGTGTGTTGTAGTTTTGTGGGCCATAATAAAATTATTTTTTGTTTATTGTTAGTTCAAAAATACTACTAAAAATTCAAACAATGCCATTAGTTACTCCATTAAACCCAGACCACGATTCAGAAACACAATCACTTGCTGATTTTTTTAATGAAACTCTAGGATTTTGCCCAAACTCGGTACTTACAATGCAACATCGGCCTGCTATAAGCAAGGCTTTTATCCATTTAAATAAAGCGGTTATGGCTAATGAAGGTCGGGTTACATCTGCACTAAAGCGTATGGTAGCTTGGGTCAGTAGCAACGCTACGGGTTGCAGATATTGTCAAGCACATGCCATTCGAGCAGCAGAGCGTTATGGTGCAGAAAATGAGCAATTAAATAACATTTGGGATTACAAAACTCACCCTGCATTTAATGAAGCAGAACGTGTAGCTTTAGATTTTAGTTTGGCAGCGTCAGTGGTTCCAAATGTTGTGGATGAGGATTTAAAAAAACGATTGTATGCGCATTGGAATGAGGGTGAAATTGTAGAACTATTGGGAGTGATTTCATTATTTGGTTATCTGAATCGCTGGAATGATTCTATGGGGACAAGTATTGAAAATGGCGCTATAGAAAGTGGCACAAAATACTTAAAAAAACACGGTTGGAATAAAGGAAAACACGCTTAACAATCTTCTGACTAACGTCCAGAAATTACAATCACAATTTCTCCTTTTGCAGGGGTAGTGGTATAGTAATCCAATACGTCTTTTGCTGTGCCACGCTTAGTTTCTTCAAACAGTTTGGTAAGTTCTCTTGAAATTGAAACTTGTCGTTCCTCTCCAAAAATTTCACAAATTTGACCTAGGGTTTTTAATAATTTATGAGGACTCTCATAAAGGACTATTGTTCTTTGTTCTTGAGCCAATAATTTTAGGCGTGTTTGTCGGCCTTTTTTTATGGGTAAAAACCCTTCAAAAATAAAACGATCGTTTGGTAAGCCAGAGTTTACAAGCGCTGGAATAAAAGCAGTTGCACCAGGTAAGCATTCAACAGGAATTTGTTGTTCTATACAAGCTCTTGTTAATAAAAATCCAGGGTCTGAAATGGCTGGTGTACCTGCATCACTAATCAAAGCGATTTGTGTTCCATTTTTGAGTTTTTTTAAAATTCCCTCAAGAGTTTTGTGCTCATTATGCATGTGGTGTGAATGCATAGGCGTAGAAATTTCAAAATGTTTGAGAAGTTTTCCAGAAGTTCTTGTGTCTTCAGCTAAAATCAAATCAACATTCTTAAGCGTAGAAATTGCACGAAGCGTAATATCTTCGAGGTTTCCAATGGGTGTTGGCACAATGAATAATTTCATATCCTTAAGTTTAACTTCAAAGGTACAATGTTTTGTTCCTTTTTACATAAAAAATATTATAGCGACACTTAATAAAATATAATTTGTGAGTTTAATAATTTGTTTTTAAGTTTACACTATCCAAAAATTAGCTCATCCCAAATTTACTAACTATGGAAAAGTACCTCGAAAAAGCAAAAACAATTTTAATTGAATACGGCCCGAACGTTTTATACGCCTTAGGATTATTAATTGTTGGATTATTTCTCATTAAAAAAGTAGTCAACTTTACTAAAAAGATTATGTCTTCTCGAAAAGTTGACACCACTCTTCAAAATTTTCTTACAAATATCATTTCTATTGGCCTAAAACTACTGCTAATTGTGGCAGTCATATCAAAGCTTGGAATCGACACTACTGCCATTGCAGCAGCTCTAGCCGCAGCTGGACTTGGAGTTGGATTGGCACTTCAAGGCGCTTTGTCTAACCTTGCTGGCGGAGTGCTTATTATCGTTTTTAAGCCTTTCAAAATTGGTGATCTTGTTGATGCTCATGATGAAATAGGCATTGTAAAGGACATCAATATTTTTACTACTCAAATTGTAACCCCTGATAATAAGCGTGTTATTATTCCCAATGGCACATTGGCAAATAGTAATATAGTTAATTATTCTGCGGAGGGTAAACTTCGTGTAGACCTCACTATTGGTGTGGGTTATAATGAAGATATCAAGGAAACAAAAAAGGTGTTGTTGGATGTTTTAAAACATCATAATAAAGTTTTAGAAGATCCACAACCTTCGGTTGATGTTGAAGCGCTTGCAGATAGTTCTGTTAACTTTGCTGTTCGGCCATGGTGCATGGTAGAAGACTATTGGAATGTTTATTTTGGTATTACTGAAAATTGCAAATTAGCACTAGACAAAGCTGGAATCGAAATTCCATATCCACATTCTGTTGAAATACACAAACAGGATTAATTTTTCTTTGAAGGAATTGCTATAAAATCTTTTAGATAAAAGGGCTCAAAATAGGCTAAATCTTCAAAATTTTTTGCTTTAAATTTATTGAAAGAAAGTCTACACATTTGTTCTGCTGAGGGTAATTGAGAATCAAAATAAGCATTAGGATGTTGGATTAATGTTTTGGTTTTTTCTACCCCAGTGCCTACAAAATAAACTGTCTGGTTTTGTAAAATATTATTGTAGGAATTTTCGTCAAGAATTTTTGCGTTAGTTGGCTCAATACAATTATACTCAGAGTCAAATGTAGAGGCATATACTTCCATTCTGCGTGCATCAAGCATAGCTACGATACATCCATTTTTGATTTGTTGTTTGTAAGCAAGTGCTTCTAGGGTAGGCACAGAAATTAAAGGAATATCTAATGCAAAACAAAGCCCTTTTGCAGCAGAAACGCCTATCCTCAAACCCGTATATGACCCTGGCCCTTTGCTGACCGCCACTGCAGCTAATTCAGATTTTTGAATATTGGTCTTTTTTAAAACCTCATCAATATAAACGTGTAGTCGTTCTGCATGAGAATACTTTAAACTATTGTCTTCATTTACACAGACAGTTTCACCATCCTTTGCAAGTGCAACAGAACAGTTTGTTGTAGAAGTTTCAATGTTTAAAATATATTTCATTTTACAATACTAATGATTTCCCAAGGTAAAAGTCTAAAACTTTTGTTTTAAAAACAAAATCATATTTAGCTCTCACAAGACTAGATTGTGCGTTTATAAGTTGAACTCTATTTTGTTCCAAATCAAATGCATTGAGTGCTCCAATGTTGTAACGTTCCTGAGCATTTTCAAAAGAAAGTTGCCGAGATGCTACTGATTTTTGAGCAGAAACATAAGTTTTTAAAGCAGCCTTGGCATCTGTAAAAGCTCTTTGAATATTACTTTCCAAATCTAATTTTGCTTGATCTAGCGCAAGTTTTCTGTTTTCAATCTGAATAGAGGATTTAGCTAAATTGGTTTTATTTTGAAACCTTGAGAAAATAGGAATATTTAGATTTACATTAAAACTATGTCCTTTATTATCATTAATCTGTTGAAAAAACGAGTTGGAACTGTTGAGGTTTGAAAAGTTTGCCCCTGTATTAAGTCCATATCCAAAGGTAACGGTTGGATAGAATCCACTTTTTGAGATTTCTCTCCCCAACTCTGCAGATTCAATATTTTTTTCTGCAACTTTTATTTCGCTTCTGTTTTTGAAAGCATGTTCTAAAATAGGTTGAACATTATCATACATAAGTGCTTCCGAAGGGGCGTCAAGTTTAATGATTTCAACATCAAATCCATCAAAAGGAACTTGTAAAACTTGAGACAACGATAAAAGCGCTAAGGTATAATTGTTTTGAGAAACGGTAAGTTGTTGTTCGTCATTGGCAAGTGTAGCTTCAGAATCAAATACATTTGCTTGTGGCTGAGTTCCGGCCGCTACCAGTTCTTTTACACGTTCTAGCTGTTCTGCAGAAAATTCAAATTGTGCTTGTGCTATAATTAGATTTTCTTTATTCAATAACACATTCAAATAAGAGTTTACAACATTCAGTGCAACATTGTCTTTTATTCGGTTGTACTCTTCTTCGTTAGCTTCTTTATTAATTAAAGATTGCTTATAAATATTAGTGTTTCTAAAGCCATTAAAAATGGTTTGTGAAATATTGACTCCAAGATTTGTAGAATGAAAGGTTCGATCCACAAAATTTCCGTCAAAAACCTCAACATTTCCAAGATTCAAACGTTGCGAACCATTCATTGAAAGTGAAGGTAAAAAATTCCCTTTTGCGGCAATAATGTCCTGATCATTAGTGAGTAAAGAATTTTCGCTTTGCTTTACAGAAATATTATTCTTCAAAGCGTAGTCTACACATTCTTTTAAAGTCCATTTTTTCTGAGCCGTTACTGTGATTGTACAAAATGTAAAAATCAGTAGGAGTAGGTGTTTCATTATTGTATTGATTTGAATATTAGTCATTATCCTCTTCATCATCCTCATTGTTTTCTTCAGAAGCTTTATTCCAAACTTTAATCTTATCGGTTTCTTCAACACCATCAGTAATTTCAACATTGATGCCATCAGAAATTCCAATTTCTACATTCTTCTTTCTAAATGTTCCATTGTCGTTTAGAATTTCTACAAAAGGTTTTTCTGTTATTCTGTTAAATTGAAGTAAGGCCTCTTTTATAACCATAATACTATCTTTACTTTCTACTTCAATTTCTGCATTGGCACTGTAGCCTGCACGAATTTTATTGCTCGACTCTACTTCAACATCGGCTTTTATGACAAACTGAACTGCTCCTGCTTCTTCAATTCCTTTTGGTGCTACAAAAGTGAGTTTTGCTGGGAATTCTTTTTCATTGATGGCGCCAAGAACAACTTTAATTTGTTTTCCTTCCTCCAATTTCCCAACTTCCGATTCATCAACTTTACCCTCAAAAATCATTTTACTCATATCTGCAATAGTTGCAATGGTCGTTCCTGCATTGAAATTATTACTTTCAATGACTTGATCACCTTCTCTAACTGGAATTTCTAATACTGTCCCAGAAATTTGAGCAACAATATTGGTGTTGGCTGACCCCCCTCCAGAAATAGAACCTTGTTTAATGATTTGATAATCGTTTTGGGCTTGATTATAATTTTCTTCTGCTTGATTCAAACTCAACTCGCTATTTTCGAAATCTTGTCTAGAAATCACTCCTTTGTCATAGAGGGCTTTGTTTCTATCATACAAGGTTTTTGAATTATTAAAAGATAGTCTTGCTGTTTTGATTCGGCTTTGAGCACTAACCAAGGCTTGTTCATTTGGTACGACTCGAATTTTGGCAATCAAATCTCCTTTTTGAACCAAATCGCCTTCTTCAACTAGGATTCTATCAACAATTCCAGAGATTTGAGGTTTTAGTTCAATTTCTTCTTCGGGATTCAATTTTCCAGTGGCCACAATTTTAGTGTCCAAAGTTGTATAAAATGGTAGTTCTGTTTTATAATCCACCACTTCTTTCGTATTAGAATCTTTAAAGTATTTCAATACAAATACTAAAAGTAATAGTAATACAATTCCTAAAATAATTTTTACTGTTTTGTTCATTTTTATAATTTATTTATTCTTCTCTTAATGCTTCTATGGGTTTAATACTTGTTGCTTTAAAAGCTGGGATCAAACCAATTAATGTTCCTAATATGACGAGTATAATAAGGGCCACAAAAATAACGGATATAGATACAGAAGCGTTTACTAATGTTGCATCGTCGCCTTGCCCCCATACACGATCTATGACAATTAAAATCCACCCTCCTGAAATAATTCCTAATAATCCAGAAGTCATAGTTAAAAATACCGCTTCAACAACAATTTGACGTTTAATTTCAAATGGAGTTGCTCCCAATGCCCGCCGCACGCCTATTTCCTTTGTGCGCTCTTTTACTGTTATGAGTAATATGTTTCCAATTGCAAAAACACCCGCTATTAACGTTGCAATTCCAACAAACCATGTTAAAAATTGCATCCCCGTTAAAAATCCTGTGATTTTTTTAAACTCTTTACCAAGATTAAAACTTCCAAATGCTCTTTTGTCTCGAGGATGTATTTTATTTAAATTTCTTAACAATAATTTAGTGTCTTCTTCTATTTGTTTGATATTATACTCTGATTTTCCCGTAATTACAATCCAACCAATTTTATCTCCTTGATTGTAAAGCTGCTGAAAGGTTGAAAATGGAATATGAATATCACTACTAGGGCCCATATTGACATTACCATTTTGAAAGACACCAATGACAATAAAATTAATACTGTTCATTTGTATGTTTGCCCCTATTGGATTTTCGTCTTTCTCAAAAAGTTGTTTAAAAATATCTTCCGAAATAACAGCCACTTTTTTCTTATCATTGATGTCATTTTGATTGATAAAACGACCTTTTATCATTTTCTTTTTCTGAACCTTATCTAAAAGCGGATAATCGCCATCAATACCGTAAGTCCCTGAAAGAAAATTCCGAACTACTAAGCCTTGATTACGATTCCTTGGCACCACAAACTCTACGCCTTCTACGTTGTCTTTTATTTTATTG
>CBFIIL010000052.1:0-7711 GCA_965662485.1 Flavobacteriaceae bacterium
GTTTGGGGAAAACACATTTAGCCCACGCTATTGGCGTTGATATTAAAGACAAATATCCTGAAAAAACGGTTCTTTATATCTCTGCTGAAAAATTTACACAACAATACATTGAATCTGTAAAAAAGAATAACAGAAATGATTTTATTCATTTTTATCAGATTATTGATGTTCTTATTATAGATGATGTACAATTCCTGTCTGGAAAATCAGGCACACAAGATGTATTTTTTCACATTTTCAATCACTTGCATCAAAACGGCAAGCAAGTTATTTTGACAAGCGATAAAGCCCCTGTTGATATGCAAGACATTGAGCAGCGTTTGTTATCTAGATTCAAATGGGGACTTTCGGCTGAGCTACAAAAACCAGATTTTGAAACACGTGTTTCGATTGTAAAAAACAAACTCTACAGAGACGGTGTTGAAATGCCAGATGACATTGTTGAATATGTTGCGAAAAATATTAAAACTAACGTTAGAGAATTGGAAGGTGCTATCATTTCATTAATTGCACAATCCTCATTCAATAAAAAAGAAATTACTCTTTCTCTTGCTAAAGAAATCGTTGAGAAGTTTGTTAAAAACACAAAACGAGAAGTTTCTATAGATTATATCCAAAAAATAGTTTCAGATTATTTTCAAATGGATGTTGATACACTTCAATCCAAAACAAGAAAGCGTCATATTGTTCAAGCCCGACAACTTGCTATGTTCTTTGCTAAGAAATTCACCAAAGCTTCATTGGCAAGTATTGGATCTCAAATTGGACAACGAGACCACGCTACTGTTCTACATGCTTGCAAGACAGTTGACAACCTCTCTTCAACAGATAAACAATTTAGAAAATACGTTGAAGATTTGACAAAAAAATTATCTGTATAAATCAAAATTTATGACCAAAATTCTAATGGTTTGCTTAGGGAATATCTGTCGATCTCCTTTGGCCGAGGGAATTATGAGGTCAAAACTTCCAAATACTCATTTTCTTATAGACTCTGCGGGAACAAGTGGATTTCATTCTGGCAATGCTCCCGATCCACGTTCCATTGAAGTCGCTCAAAAAAATGGTTTAGACATTTCACAACAAAAATCAAGGCCATTTAGGGCTTATGATTTAGAAGAGTTTGATGTTATTTTTGTGATGGATAAGTCAAATTATCGTGATGTTATTCGACATGTACAAAATGAAGATGAACGCCAAAAGGTGAAACTCATTTTGAATTATCCTAGTTCCAAAACAGTAGAAGTGCCAGACCCCTATTATGGTGGAAAAAATGGATTTGATCATGTATACAATTTACTTGAAGAAGCCTGCACCTTTCATAGCAATTACTTTACTTCTAAACAATGAACGGAAAATTATATCTAATTCCTAACACATTAGGCGATGTAGCTCCATTGGAAACAATGCCTATTTCTGTAAAAAAAATCATTGAAGAAATTGATATTTACATTGTAGAGAACGAAAAATCTGCCCGCCGATTTATCAAATCTGTGAGCGCATCAAAACCTCAATCAGAATTAAGATTATTTCCTTTAAATAAATTTACTGCTCCCTCTGAAATACCTACCTACCTACAGCCGTGCGACCAGGGTATTTCTGTAGGACTTATTTCTGATGCTGGATGTCCTGGAGTTGCTGATCCAGGCGCAGAAGTTGTACGTTTGGCACATCAAAATGATATTAAGGTAGTTCCTTTAGTAGGGCCTTCTTCTGTTTTATTAGCCATGATGGGCTCTGGTATGAATGGTCAAAATTTTGCTTTCAATGGCTATCTTCCAATTGATAAAACTGAGCGAAAAACAAAATTAAAACAATTAGAAAAACGGTCTTTTGAAGAACAACAAGCACAATTGTTTATTGAAACCCCTTATCGTAACCAAAAGCTACTTGAAGATATGTGTCGGATTTTACACCAAAACACACGTATTTGCCTTGCTATTGATTTGACACTTCAAACAGAGTATATCAAAACACAAAAAGTTTCGCAATGGAAAACTACAAAAATAGAGTTCCACAAAAGACCTACTCTATTTATTATACAAAAAGACTAGAAATTATTTCCTACAAAAGTTTTGCTTTTGGACGACGATTAGGTACAATAAATGAAGTATCGTAAGAAGAAAAATTACGTATGTATGATTCAATTTCTGTTCCAAAAGCATCCGTAAATCCAATGGCGCCATAGCTTCTCAAATAGCGTTTTACATTACCCGGACCAGCCAAATGTGCAGCAGCCAATATACCTGACTCTGTTACTATAGTGCCATTGACTTTGTGTCCAACAAAGCGTTTAATATCTCTTCTTAAAATCCATTTGTTTCGCTTAGCATTAGCTAAAAAAGCTTTTTCTTGAAGTTTTGGATTATTCAGAAACTCAGAAGGATTATAAATTCCTATAAGTTTTAAGGTTGAAGCCCCAAATTGATATTTCCCTAAGTATCCCAAAGAATTAACAATAGTGTATTGACCTTGAGATTCTTTAAATGCGATGGCTTCTTTAAAACCAACATAAGAACGGTCTAAAAAAATATAATTTTCTACATCAAATTCTTTTGTCGTTTCAACTGGAATATATGCTGGTAAATTGTAGTTAAAAGTAATAATAGGAGTGTTTTCTGAGGATATCATTTCGTTATCAGCAAATGATGTAGCTCCAAGAAACACAAAACATACAACAACAGTTAGTGTAAGGGGCAAAATATGTTTAATCGTTTTCATTGTTTTTAATTTTAAGCAAAAGCTATTTTTAAAAAACAGTGCAAAGGTACGAAAAAATAAAAGATACTGAAAATCAGTAAGTTACGTTAGTTTTTAATCCCGTTTTCGTTTAAAAAATTATGATAGGAACGCGCATTTTTATTGTGATCTGAAAGTGACTCTGCAAACTTGTGGAAGCCTGGACGGTTTCGATCTGCAGCAAAATAGAAAAATTTATGCTGCTCATAATTTAAAACAGCATCTATAGCGACCAAATCGGGCATGGCAATAAGTCCTGGAGGTAGCCCTTTATACAGATAAGTATTGTATGGCGATTTTATTGCTTTGTGTTTATTGAGGACACGCTTAATGGTTTTATTTTTGTACTCTGGCAATTTGTAGGCTGCAAATTTTAAAGTGGGGTCGGCTTGCAATGGCCACCCATTTTTCAATCTATTTACATATACCCCAGCCACACGTTTTTGTTCACTTTTTTGCTTAGATTCCTCCTGAACGATAGCTGCAAGAATCGAAACTTCTGTTGGTGATAACCCTATATTTTTTGCTTTATCTTGACGTTTTATATTCCAAAAATTACGATAAGATTTAAGCATTTTTGCTCTAAATTTTTCTGGAGAAGTATTCCAAAAAAACTCATAACTATTAGGCATATACATGGCAAGAGCAGTTTGATAAGTGAAACCATGGTCTTTTAAAAACTCTTCATCTGTAAACGCTTGAATAAGGGATAAGCTATCGGGTTCAATTTGATTTGATATTCTATTGGCTAATACTTCTAGACTGTGCTGGTTGTTAAAAGTAATTTTGATAGGGATATTTTGACTTCTAATGGAGTTTATAATATCATTGTTGGTCATGCCATTTGTGATACGATAGCGCCCGGGTTTCACATTTGTTGTATACTTTTTTTGTTGAGCAAGTATATCAAATTTTTCAATATCCTTTAATAAAGGCTCCAAATCTGATCTAACCTCTTGATAACTAGCACCGGTTGATATAAAAATAAATGCTTCTTTTCCGTTAAACGCCGTATTAGAAACTAACATGATGGAATAGATATAATAAGAAAAACATGCAATAGCTACAAGGCCAAGCATGACAAAGGAAATGGCAATTTTTTTTATATTCATAGTTTAATTTGCGGTTGATATTATGCCTTCAAAAACTGATTTTGCTGAACCAGATAGCCAAACATTATTATAAATTTCACCATCAAAATTAAAAGTAACCTGAAGTTGACCTCCTTTTGTCTCAAGGATAACTTTTTCTGAATTCGTCTGTTTAGCATGGTGCATTGCTATAGCAGCAGCAGTTGCTCCAGTACCACAAGACAAGGTTTCATCTTCTACCCCACGTTCGTAGGTACGAATACCAAATATATTCTGATGTATTTGTTTTAAAAAGTTGACATTAATTCCCTCATCTAAAAAAAGAGAACTACAGCGAATTTTCTTTCCTTCAGTTTTGACATTCATGGTATCAATATCCGATTTCAAAGTCACATAGTGAGGAGAACCAGTATCCAAAGTTGTGTATTCTTCTTGAACATTAATTTCGTTTACAGATTGCATTTTTAGATAAACATTTACTCCCTCAATGCGCGCATCATGAGGGCCATCTATTGCCAAAAACGTTGTGCTTTGCTCAACAATTCCAAGTTGTTTGGCAAATGCAACAATGCATCGACCACCATTACCACACATGGTACTTTCATTTCCATCCGCATTAAAATACACCATTCTAAAATCATAGTTTGGAGTGTTTTCTAATAAAATAAATCCATCAGCGCCTATGCCAAAACGACGGTCGCAAAGTTGAGCAACAAGTTTGGTATTATTTTTGTCAAAGATTTGTGTACGATTATCAATCATCACAAAATCATTTCCGGTGGCTTGATATTTGTAAAACTTTAGTGTCATATTCCTTGCAAATATATGAATATTTATATGGAACTTTTCACTGTTAAAAGAGCGTTAAATTTTTATGTAACACTCAATAAAAAAATTAATTTTAAGTTATATTTATTTAAGAATTTAAACATCAAGATCATGAAAAAACTATTCACTTTACTGGCAGTATCGGCTCTTGGTGGTGCAATGACCCTTGGCGTCTACACCCAATTACAGCCAAAAAACGAAATTCAAACAGAAATCAGGTCATCTGACTCTCCTTTTATTCAAGCAGTAAACTATTCTCCTACAGCTAGTGGAGGAACCAATATTGATTTTACAACAGCCGCAGAAAAAACATTAAATGCCGTAGTTCACGTAAAAAATACCACGATAAACAGTGGATACACCACTTTTGAGGACTTGTTTTTTGGCCGTCCACAAAGTCGCAAACAAATTGGTACAGGTTCTGGAGTGATCATTTCTCCAGATGGCTATATCATTACTAATAATCACGTTATTGATGGTGCTCAATCTATAGAAGTGACAACCAATGATAATAAAATTTTCGAAGCAGAGCTTGTAGGAACAGATCCTTCAACAGATATTGCATTATTAAAAATTGAAGCAAATACAGAATTAAGTTATACCACTTTTGGTGACAGTAATAGTACAAGAGTTGGGGAATGGGTTTTGGCCGTTGGTAATCCTTTTAATCTAACCTCAACAGTGACCGCTGGAATTATTAGTGCAAAATCTAGAGATTTATCTGGCAGAAACACCCAATCCTTTATTCAAACAGATGCTGCGGTAAATCCTGGAAATTCTGGTGGCGCATTAGTAAATATTCACGGTGATCTTATTGGAATCAATACCGCAATTTCTTCTCAAACAGGCTCGTATATTGGCTATTCTTTTGCTGTTCCAAGTAATATTGCTCGAAAAGTTGTAAGTGATATTATGGAATATGGAAATGTTCAAAATGGTATTTTGGGTGTCATTGGTCAGGAACTCAATAGTAAAAATTCAGAAGAATTTGGAATTAACGAAACAGAAGGATTTTATGTAAGTGATGTTCAAAAAAATAGTGGCGCAGAAATTTCTGGAATCCAAAAAGGAGACATTATTAAAAGCATCAATGGTGTAAAAATTTCAAAATTTTCAGATCTTAAAGGATTTTTAAATACAAAAAGTCCAGATGATGTTGTAGAAGTTACACTAAATAGAGAAGGTGAAATCAAAATTGTTAATGTTACCCTTGAAAGATTAACAACGATAAACGTTCCAATTATTGGAACATTGAAAGAGCTTAGTTCATCAGAGCTAAAATCAAAAGATAGCGATTATGGCCTATTATTACAAGAATTATCAAATGACAATAAAGAAGACTGGGTTGCCGATGGCGTTGATGAAGGAAGTCTAATTGTTGCTATAAACGATATAAAAGTTAACTCTATTTCAGATGTTAAAAAAGCTCTAAGCGAATACTCAAATAGAGTTTTAAGATTGACTGTTATCAAAAATAACGGAGAAAAAATGGCATATCGCTTTAGATAAATTAATGACCTATAATCTGTAAAAATCACTCATTTAGTTATGGGTGATTTTTTTTAAATATTATTTACGAAAACGTTATAGTTGTTATACTTTTGCAGTAAACTTATAACAAACATCTTTAGATCTATGTCAAATAATTCCTCCTACGAAAAAGAAATAGCTTTACAAACCAACTGCAGAAAATCGGCTGTTGAATTTGTAAAAATTGTAAATGACTTATGGTATGATGATGCCATTGAACTGGTTATTTTTAGAAATCAACTAATCGACAAAAATGTTAATGAAATTTTACGCCTGCACGATTATGCAAGTGCATTTGTCAATAAGCCAATTTCTATTTTTGACGCTGTCGAAGTGGCAAGAGCCATTCAAAATTTACGCCTTACTCCTTCAAAAATTGACATTGGAAAACTGACCTATGAATTTCATAAAAAAGCCCCTGAACATAATGATGTTTTTACGTTTATTTCAAATCAATTGAAAGCACATAAAAAACAGAAAAACATTACTCCAAGAGATGTTGTTTTATATGGTTTTGGTCGAATTGGACGTTTGGTCGCGAGAGAATTGATGCTCAAAAATGGAAAAGGAAGTCAATTGCGACTACGTGCTATTGTGACTCGCGGGGCAGTTACCAAAGAAGTCTTGGAAAAGCGTGCCACATTATTGAGTAATGATTCTGTTCATGGAGAATTTCCTGGAACGGTTCATGCGGATTTAAAAAAAAATGCTCTCATTATAAATGGAACAACAGTTCATATCATTTCTAGCAATGCACCAGAAGATATAGACTATACAGCATATGATATTAAAAATGCATTGGTGATAGACAATACTGGTGCGTTTCGAACAAAAGAAGCACTTGAGCGTCACTTACAAGCCAAAGGGACTGAAAAAGTTCTGCTCACTGCACCTGGAAATGGGATTCCAAATATTGTTTATGGAGTTAATCAAAAAGAATACAACCCCAAAGAACATTCTATTTTTTCAGCAGCATCTTGTACTACAAATGCCATAACGCCTATTCTAAAAGTAATTGATGATGCTTTGGGTGTAGAATATGGTCATTTGGAAACCATCCATGCTTATACCAATGACCAAAACTTAGTGGATAATATGCATAAAAAGTACCGTCGTGGTCGTGCTGCAGCACTCAATATGGTTATTACAGAAACTGGAGCAGGAAAAGCAGTGAGTAAAGCCTTACCAAATCTTGAGGGTAAGCTCACATCCAATGCCATTAGAGTGCCTGTGCCTAATGGAAGTTTAGCAATTCTAAATCTAGAATTGTCCAAAAAAACAACAATAATAAAAATCAATAATCTTCTCAAACAACATGCACTTGAAGGCCCTTTGGTAGAACAAATTAAATATGAATTGAGTGATGAATTAGTTTCAAGTGATATTGTTGGGAGCAATGCCCCTGCAATTTTTGACAGCAAGGCAACTATTGTTAGAGATAGCGGTAAAAATGTAGTCCTATATATTTGGTATGACAACGAATATGGCTACAGCCACCAAGTGATTCGTTTAGCAAAATACAT
>CBFIIL010000053.1:0-6985 GCA_965662485.1 Flavobacteriaceae bacterium
CTAAAAACTGTAGTATCGGAGAACGATACTGTGGTGGTGCAGTATTCTGCCACTTGGTGTGGTAATTGCCGCATTATGAAGCCAAAAATGAAAAAATTGGCGGCAGAATATCCAAACATCAGTTTTGTTGTGGCCGATACCGAAAAATTTCCAGAAAGTCGTAGTTTGGCTACAGTAGACAACTTGCCCACTTTTGCAACGTTTAAAGGTGGCGCATTTGTTAATCAAGTGCAGACTAATAAATTTGATGTTCTAAAAACACTAGTCGATGAAGTTGCCAGTCATTAAACATCTCAATAAATTCATTCAGGACAATGATGAAGATTACATCATTGAAACGCTTGAAACCTTAGAAAATCTAACAGAAGTTCCAAGTTTAAAGGACGAAGAATTGGATGTTATTGGCGAGTTGATTTCAAATATGTATGGCGCTTTAGAAGTGCATAAAATGATTAAATCTGGAACACCAGAAAAAGAAGCACTTAATGCGTTTATGAAACGGGTGTTAGGGTCTATTGACAATTAACACTAACGCTTTAATATAAAAACCCACCCTTTGTATTGTCAACCCTGAACTTGTTTCAGGGTCTACCCAGGGTGGGTTTTTTATTTAAAACAAATTTCTATGCGCTATTCAAATAAAGTTTATTAATTTGTATTTTTGTTTCCAACCACAAAAGCGTATGACCAGAACAACGGGCCAAAAAAATAAAAAGTCAATCCTTCCAGAAATTACCCTAACCAACCCACAACGGCTTGTATTTGGTAGTTTTTTGGTGATTTTAGGTGTGTTGGTTTTTATTTCTATTCTTTCTTACTTCTTTACAGGAAATAGCGATCAAAGCACCCTTAATAGTTTTACAAACAGAGCCATACCAACCAACAATTGGCTGAGCAAAATTGGGGCTTGGGTTAGTCATTTGTTGGTCTACAAAGGCTTTGGTATTGCATCGTTTTTATTTTCGGGACTATTGGTTATTTCTGGAGTTAGCGTTCTTATGGATACCTCTAAACAACGTTTATTTCGACATTGGATTTGGGGTACAATAATTATCATATGGTGTTCAATTACTCTTGGATATGTCTTTAAATCGCTACCCAATTTAGGAGGAACAATTGGCTATCAATTGAATTTATTTTTACAAGATTATATTGGTAAAATTGGGACTGCCCTACTCTTGCTATTTGGGTTTATTTGTTATATCGCTATTCGATTTAAAGTTACACCACAGCAAATTGCAAAGCTTTTTTCAATTCAAAAAAAGCCCAAAACAGAAGCAACTTCTGTTGATGAAGCTGTAAAACACACATTTGATGAAGATAAAGACGAAACTATCGAAAAAGAATCAACATCTTCGGCCTTTGAAGTACCTTTAAAAAATTTAGAACCCACCATTCAAAACCATTCGAGTATAACCAAAAAAGAAGCCCCCCTTGAAACTCCCGAAGAGTCTGATGTAAAAATGGAAGTTACTGTGGCCAAAGAAGAAGTTTCTGAAACCGATAATTTGGCGGCCAAATTGGTAGAGGATTTTGGTGAAGTTGACCCTAAGCTAGAGTTACCAAATTTTGTTTTTCCGTCTTTAGAACTTCTAAAAAAATACGATACCGAAGGTATAACTATTGATCAGGAGGAATTGGAAGACAATAAAAACAAAATTGTCGATACGCTCAATAATTACAAAATAGGGATTAGTAGCATCAAAGCAACGGTAGGTCCAACAGTAACACTTTATGAAATCATTCCCGATGCTGGAATTCGTATTTCAAAAATTAAAAACTTAGAAGATGATATCGCGCTTTCGCTTTCTGCTTTGGGTATACGTATTATTGCGCCAATCCCAGGACGTGGTACCATTGGTATTGAAGTCCCAAATAAGAATGCCACCATCGTTTCGATGAACTCCGTGATTGCATCTCAAAAGTTTCAAAAATCTGAAATGGAATTGCCTGTTGCATTAGGAAAAACAATTAGTAATGAAACTTTTGTTGTCGATTTGGCCAAAATGCCACACTTGCTTATGGCGGGGGCTACTGGTCAAGGAAAGTCTGTGGGGTTAAATGCAGTTTTAACATCACTACTCTACAAAAAACACCCTGCCGAAGTCAAATTCGTTTTGGTTGACCCCAAGAAAGTTGAATTGACTTTATTTAATAAAATTGAGCGCCATTATTTAGCAAAACTCCCCGACTCAGAAGATGCGATTATTACAGATAATACAAAGGTTATCAATACTTTAAATTCGCTATGTATTGAAATGGATAATCGCTATGATTTGTTGAAGTCTGCATTTTGTAGAAATATCAAAGAATATAATGCAAAATTTAAAGCAAGAAAATTAAACCCGAACAATGGACACAAGTTTTTGCCTTATATTGTTTTGGTCGTTGACGAGTTTGCGGATTTGATCATGACTGCTGGAAAAGAAGTTGAAACCCCAATAGCACGATTAGCACAACTTGCAAGAGCTATTGGTATTCATTTGATTATTGCCACACAACGCCCGTCTGTAAATGTAATTACAGGGATTATCAAGGCCAACTTCCCTGCACGAATTGCCTTTAGAGTAACGTCAAAAATTGATTCGAGAACGATTTTGGATAGTTCTGGAGCCGACCAGTTGATTGGACGTGGGGATATGCTTTATACTCAAGGAAACGATTTGGTGCGGATTCAATGTGCTTTTGTGGATACACCAGAAGTAGAACGACTCACAGAATTTATTGGCTCACAAAAAGCTTACCCAAATGCCTATATTTTACCAGAATACATTAGCGAAGAATCTGGCACAAGTCTTGATATTAACATCAATGACAGAGATAAACTTTTCCGTGAAGCTGCAGAAGTAATTGTAATTGCTCAACAAGGTTCAGCCTCATTATTGCAACGAAAATTGAAATTAGGTTATAACCGTGCAGGACGCCTTATAGATCAATTGGAAGCCGCTGGAATTGTAGGGCCTTTTGAGGGCAGCAAAGCACGTCAGGTATTAGTCTCTGATTTAGTCGCATTAAATCAATTATTAGACAATGAAATTTCTTAAAATTAATTTTCTCCTTTTCGCTCTAATTTCATTGAGCACAACTGTTGCTCAAACCAAAGACCCAAAAGCAAAACAGCTTTTAAGTGAAGTCAATGAAAAAGTAAACAGTTACGATAATATTCAGATTTCTTTTAAATATGTTTTAGAAAATGAATCAGAAAACATTCGACAAGAAACAAGAGGGAAAGTCACTTTGCAAGGCGATAAATATGTGCTAGATATTCTTGGAATTCAACGCATTTTTGATGGAAAAACACTCTACACTATCAGCTCAGAAGACGAAGAGGTTACAATTTCTAATGAATATTCTGAAGAAGAAAACACAATTTCTCCAAGTCAATTGTTTTCATTTTTTGAGTCTGGATTTAATTATAAGATGGACATCATTCAAAATAAAATGGGGCGAAAAATTCAATATATCAAACTCACGCCAATAGATTCAGAGACTGAAATAAAATATGCTCTACTTGGAATTGATATAAAAACAAAACACATCTATAATTTGATTGAAATAGGTGAAAACAATACCAAAACAACATTAAATGTTTTAGAATTTAATACAAACACTCCACTTTCCCAATCATTTTTTAACTTTGACGCCTCAAAATACAGCGATTATTATATCAATAATTTAGATTAGGGGGAAGCATTGAAAATATTAGACCGCTACATACTATCCACCTATTTAAAGTCATTTTTTAGTGTCTTTACTATTTTGATGTTTATTTTCTTGCTACAATCGGTATGGGTTTATATTTCCGAACTCGCTGGAAAAGATTTAGAATTTGATGTAATTCTTAAATTTTTAATATATGTATCTCCTCGAATTGTTGTCTTAGTACTTCCACTAACGGTGCTTTTGGTGTCTATAATGGTCTTTGGAAATTTTGCTGAAAATTACGAGTTCGCTGCAATGAAATCTACTGGCATTTCTTTGCAACGCGCCATGAAAAGTTTAAGTGTTTTTATCATATTTCTTTCAATTGTAAGTTTTTTCTTTGCCAACAATGTCATTCCATTAGCAGAGTATAACTTTTATAATTTACGACAGAATATTGCACGAGTAAAACCTGCAATGATTGTTGCCGAAGGACAATTTAATCAGATCCAAGATATCAATATCAAAGTGGCTAAAAAAAGTGGGGTTAACGGTGAATTTCTTGAAGATGTTATCATTCATCAAAAAAAAGGAAATAGTTCTGGAAACTATACTGTGATTAAATCAAAAACAGGAGAATTTTACAGCGATGAATCATCAGACCTTGTTCAACTCATTCTTTATAATGGAAATTATTATGATGAGATTCAATCGGCAAATTATCAAAAGAGAACAAAAAATAGACCGCAAGTCAAAAGTACATTTGAGCGTTATGTCATTAATATTGATGTTTCAAAATTTAATGACATAGATTTTGATAAAAAAAACACCAATACACGTTATAATATGCTTGGTGTTGCCGAACTGAATACCACTATTGATTCCTTATACAAAACAAAAAGCAAAACAATAGACGAGTTTTCAAAAAATATGATGGTACGTTCTCAACAAACAAATTTGAACCTAAATTATAATTACAAAAAAAAGGATTCTATTAACGATGAACCAAAAGATATAATTGACCTTTTTACAAAGAAAAAGGCTGTTCAGCTATACAATTTAGCCATTGCTTCTGCAAACTCAGCACAAGACGATATAAAAGTTAAGACGAAATCATTATCAATTTCAACAACAAATATTAATAAACATATTGTTGCGCTACACGATAAATTTGCACTAGGCCTGATGTGTATAATACTGTTTTTTGTTGGTGCGCCACTTGGAGCATTAATACGAAAGGGAGGGATTGGACTGCCTTTGGTAATTGCTATTCTGATTTTCTTAACGTATCATTTCATTAGTATTTTTGCTAAAAACAGCTCGGAAGATAATAGTTTAGACCCTATTCTTGCCACATGGCTAGCGGGATTAATTATGTTACCTTTTAGCATATATCTTACCAGCAGAGCAACAAAAGATAGAGCATTATTAGATTTAGATTCCATCTTAATTCCATTAAAACAAAAATTAGTAAAAACCTCTATAATTTCAGAAAGTAATCATAAAAACGAAAGTATTGATACAAAAAATATAGACCGATTTGAAAATGAAAAACTCATAGATTTAGTGAAAAATTATAGACACTACGGGTTAAGTATTGCACACAAAACAAATGCACTTCAACTTCTAGAACAAAGAGGAATTACAGAATTAGAACTGAAACTTTCTGGAAATTTAAGCAATGAATCTTTCGAATCTGGTGTGCGGCATTTGGAAGATTATCATGAAAATGCAACACTGGCAAATTATGCTCATCTTACACTTTTAATATTTGGCATAAGTGGATTGGTCCTAAACAATAATGGATTATCATCCGTAGGTAAAATTTTGGTCGTTATTGGAATATTTTCAGCGCTATTATTTCTTGTATTGTTCACTAAAGTTTTAAAAAATCAATCTGAATTTTATAAAATTTTAAAAAAGAAATTTATGACCCATAATGTTGTTTTTATCATTTTGGCGCTTCCCCTATTCTTCTTATATCGACTTTATTTTAATAAAAAAATGAATGAAGATTTAACTAAAATTTCATAAGTTTTACTTTCGTTCTACTATCTTTGCAAAAAATACTTCATGTCAATAACACAAAAATCAACTACGGAGGAAAAACTCAACACTATTGAGGAAGCAATAGCAGATATAAAAGCGGGTAAGGTCGTTGTTGTTGTTGATGATGAAAATCGTGAAAATGAAGGTGATTTTATTGCAGCAGCAGAAACTGTAACACCAGAAATGATCAATTTTATGGCCACTCATGGACGTGGACTTATTTGTGCCCCGCTAACTGAAACACGATGCGATGAATTGGATTTAAATATGATGGTACAAAACAACACTGTTTTGCATCATACACAATTTACAGTTTCTGTCGATTTAATTGGCCATGGATGTACCACAGGAATATCAGTATCTGATCGCGCCAAAACCATTAAATCATTGGTGAAATCAGAAACAAAACCACATGATTTGGGGCGTCCGGGACATATTTTTCCATTAAAAGCAAAAAATGGTGGCGTTTTGCGACGTACTGGACATACAGAAGCCGCTGTAGATTTAGCACGACTTGCAGGGTTTCAACCAGCAGGTATTTTAGTTGAAATTTTAAATGAGGATGGAACGATGGCACGACTACCTCAGCTGATTGATGTAGCCAAAAAATTTGACCTAAAAATTATTTCCATTGAAGATCTTGTTGCCTATCGTATGCAATATGATTCATTAATTGATAAAAAACATGATTTTCAAATTGAAACACGTTTTGGAACATACCGACTTAGAGCATATCAACAAACTACTAATGATGCTGTTCATATTGCGCTTACAAAAGGGAAATGGACTACAAATGAGGCTATTCCAACACGAATCAACTCAACATTAGTGAATAATGATATCTTGGGCACACTTACCAATAACGCTGATAAAAAATTAGATGATATGTTTCGTGTGATTGACAAAGAAGGCAAAGGCGCTATCATTTTTATTAATCAAAATTCTAGTCCACAAAAAACATTGAAACGATTAGGAGTCTTAAAAGAGATTCAAAAAAGTGGTGAAGTTATCAAAGCACCTAACATTAGTATGGACGAAAAAGATTTTGGTATTGGTGCTCAAATCCTTCACGACCTAAACATTAATAAAATTAACTTGATTTCCAAAAGCAAACAAAAAAAGCGTGTTGGTATGATTGGTTATGGTTTAGAAATTATTGATTACATCAATTACTAACCAATAACTTTTTTGATGCAATTGGCCATTGTTTCAGCTCTTTGATGTGCTTCTTCTTCAGTCCAAGATAATTTTATGAGACATGAAATATTTCTTCCAATAAAATGATCTGATTTAG
>CBFIIL010000054.1:0-1722 GCA_965662485.1 Flavobacteriaceae bacterium
AGGACTTTTTGATGAAGATAAACTTAATGAATTCATCGCTAATCTTAAAGCTATTGCGCCAGAGACAACAACTCTTGGTGGAACACCAATAAATTACAAATCGTGGACAGATTTTGAACAAAATGTAGCTGTGTCTGGAGTTCAACAAACGTATTTTAACTTAGTTAAAGCAGGAATTACAGGAACACTCACTGAGGGTGAATTGGATTATCAATTGGAAAATGATAAAGTAGACTTAAAATATGTTCAAATTCCTTATGCAAGTATTCCAGACAGCTTAGTTGAGGTAAAATCTTCTGAAATTAAAGCCTACATGAAGCGTTTTCCAAAGCAATACGAAGTGGAAGCGTCAAGAGATTTAGTCTATGTAGAATTCAAAGAAGAAGCATCTTTGGCCGATGAACAAGCGATTCAAGAGAATTTAAAAGCTTTGATAGATGATCGTGAAGAGTTTAATGAATCTGCAAAAGCCAATGAAACGGTTGTTGGGTTTAAAAATACAAAAGACAACGCTGCTTTTGTTAATGGAAATTCTGCACAAAAGTTTAATGATACTTATGTCTTTAGATCTGCTTTTTCATCTGAACAAGCCGATAATATTACTGCATTAAAAACAGGTGAAATTTATGGACCATACAAAGAAAATGGGTTTTATAAGCTCAGCAAAATGGTGTCCAAAAAAGGCATAGCCGATTCAACCAAAGTACGTCATATTCTGATTCCTTTTATAGGAGGAGCTAGAGCAGAAGCTACGGTAACCAAAACTGATGCAGAAGCCAAAGCTACTGCAGATAGTATTTATAATGTTTTACAAAAAAAACGCTCGAAATTTAAATCGTTATTATCGCTCTCATCAGATAAAGTGAGTAACGAAAAAGAAGGTGTTATTGAATTTGCATATACCGATGGATTTGCACCAGAGTTTAAGGCCTATTCCTTTGAAAATCCAAAAGGAAGTCTTGGGGTTGTTCGTACAGATTTTGGTTATCATGTGATTGAAATATTAGATCAAGGAAAGAAACAAGACGCATTTAAAGTCGCAACTATAGCACAGGAAATTGAACCCTCTGTTGAAACCATTGATGAGGTCTTTAAAAACAAATCTAAATTTGAAATCGCTGTTGCCGATACCGATTTTGAAACTGTAGCCAAAGACAACAACTATGATGTACGAAACGTTAGTAGCGTAAAAGCGTTGGATGAAAATATCCCAGGGATTGGCGCACAACGTGCAATTGTTCGTTGGGCATTTGAAGACGGAGTTAGTGAAGGAGATTTCAAAAGTTTTAGCACTAGCGCTGGTGGCTTTGTTGTGGTTAAGCTTACAGGGATTAACGAAGAAGGGTTGATGTCTGTACAGAACGGTTCTGTATCTGCACTTCCAGAGGTTCGAAAAGAAAAGAAAGCTGCACTTATAAAAGAGCGTATTTCAGCAACTTTATTGGGTGATATTGCATCAGCTGAAAACCAAACCATCAAAACTGCTGCTGCTGTAAACATGAAAAATCCAACCTTGTCTGGTGCTGGTCGTGAGCCCTTGGTCATTGGTACTGCCTTTGGACTTGAAGTTGGAGAAACCTCTGAACCTATTGCAGGCAACACGGGAGTATTTATTGTTGAGGTGACTAAAATAACACCTGCAGTTGAACTGTCAAGCTATCAAGCGGCTGCTAATAGAGTAGGGCAAGCCAAAGAAAGTGTAATCAATACGCAACTGTATAA
>CBFIIL010000054.1:1732-6880 GCA_965662485.1 Flavobacteriaceae bacterium
AAAGATGCTGCTGAAATTGAGGACAATAGAGCCGTATTTTACTAGAAATAGTTAAAAAAATAATTTAAGGGACTGATTTTTCAGTCCTTTTTTTTATTCATACCTAACTATATCCACACTGAACTTGTTTTAGTATTAGTTTTCATACTCATCACTTTTCACCATCTCCCCAAAGGGGATAATCGTGGTATACCCCTTGTCCTTAAAATAGTGATGGTTGTTTCCTGTTGCCAAAAAGAAATCGCCACCCCAAGCGCCTAAACTTTTTATCGCTCCAGGATAGTCTGCAAAATGTGTGGTTTTTAGTGGGGGTTGTTGGATAAGAGTACCCACAATGGTTTCGTGTTTGCTTATGAGTACTTCAAATTCTTCTAAAGTAGTAGTCACCAAAAGTGCATCGGTAATGGCATTCAGTTCAGAAAAATCAAGACGTTGTGTTGTTTTTAGGGTATTGTAGTGTGCAATGGCCTCTCGGCTGTTTTGCTTTTGATTGCGATGTACAAAAAATAATTGCGCTTTAAATGGCGGATCAAAATCTACAATTTTTATATATGGTTTACTATTTTGCCGTTGATACACAATAGGGCGAGGGTGTTGCGCACAAGCAATATCATAACCACTACCACCAAAGGTATTTTCAAGCAATGCAAAGGCATCTACATTCGCCCATTGTGCCAAATTGTTAATGAGGGTAGAGGAGGACCCCAACCCCCAGTTTTGTGGAAACTCCAAATGGCTATGCATTTCAAATCCATTATGAGGTGCAAAAAAGTTGTGTTGAAGTTTGGCAATCGCCAAAAAACACTCCGAAAGTCGCTTTGCTGTTTCATTGGTTACGTTTGCTTCAAAGCTTGGAATTTTTAAAGTCGTTTCAAACCAAAGTATGCCTTTATGGTCAAAACTTTTCCAACGAATTTCGGGGCTTTCAATGGGTTTTACTTCTAAAGATTGGCCAAATTTTGTTGGAAGCGCTAGAGCTTTTGCGCCATCCAAAACTGCATATTCACCAGTAATTAACAATTTTCCGTGGCTATAAAATTTTTCCATTAATCACGAAGATTTTTAAGTGCTTCAACCACAGCATGATGCGATACAGCATGCGTTTTAAAATGAGCAATCATTGCTTCTTTTTCGGCCTTAGAAGCCTCTAGTTGATTTAAAATATTAAGCAAATGCATTTTCATATGCCCTTTTTGAATCCCAGTAGTGGTTAGAGATCGTAAAGCAGCAAAATTTTGTGCTAACCCCGCAACCGCTACAATCTCCATAAGTTTGGTTGCAGAGGGGGTTCCTAGCATCTCCAATGCCAATTTGACCATTGGGTGTAAGCCTGTCAATCCACCTACAGTGCCCAATGCTAGTGGGATATCCATCCAAAATTTAAAAACACCATGTTCTAAACTTGCATGCGACAAGCTTGAGTATTGTCCGTTTTTGGCTGCATAGGCATGTACACCAGCTTCAACAGCTCTAAAGTCATTTCCAGTAGCAATAACAACTGCATCTATTCCATTCATAATACCTTTATTGTGTGTAACAGCACGATAAGGTTCTACTTCTGCAATTTGTACTGCTTGAATAAATTTTTCTGCAAATTCTTGCCCCGTAAAGTGTCCCTCTAAAGTTAATTCTTCAATTTTACATGAAACTTCGGCTCGTGCCACACAATCTGGAACATAATTGGACAAAATACTCATGATAACTTTAGGTTGATTTCCATTTAAATCAGAAGTATTTTGCGTTAATGTTTCAAACGTTGAAGCAATTTGCTCTAGACATGAATTGATAAAATTGGCGCCCATAGCATCTTTTGTTTCAAAGGTTACTTCCAATTGAAAATAATGGATCAATTTTTGGGTACAATCAACAAGGTTTATATCTAGAATCCCACCGCCACGTTTTTCCATATTTTGTGTCAGCGGCCTGGTGGCTTCCAAAAGTTGAGGTTTAATTTTATTAAAAAACGTGTTGAGAATACTACTTTTCCCCTCAAAAATAAAATGCACATGCCCAATTTTTGTGGTTGATAAAATAGTTGTTTTAAACCCCCCACGTGATAACCAAAATTTGGCCGCATTACTCGCTGCTGCAACCACCGAACTTTCTTCAATCGTCATAGGAATGGTGTAAAGTTTTTCGTTGATTAAAAAATTTGGTGCAACACCAAAAGGCATATAAAAGTTTGAAATTGTATTTTCAATGAATTCATCGTGCAACTGTTGAAGTTTTGTATTGGAATTCCAATAGGATTCCAAAATGGACTTGGCATTTGAATTTCTGTCAAAACAATTGACAATCAGCCAATTAATTTTTTCGGCTTTAGAAAATTTTGAAAATCCAGAAACAGATTGTTGCATAATTTTGTATTGATAAACAAAGATACTATTCTCTTCTTTATGTGAAAAGAGAATTGTTAAATTGTATATTAATCGGCTTAGAAAAGAGGAATTTTCATTTTTTTTTAGTAAAATTGGTAACATTTTTCAAAACACACACCTATGCTCCGTATAAATTTGCGTCTTGTTCTATTTTTTTTAACCACTTTTTACTCCTTTGCCCAAGACCAAAAAATCACTTTAGACGAAATTTGGAATGGTACTTTTAGTACACAACGCATGGAAGCCCTACATTCTATGAACAATGGAAAACAGTATTCTGTTTTAAATTTTAATCGTACGAATCGTTCTACTTCTGTTGATGTTTATGACTACAAGACACAAGATAAAATTACAACTTTGGTGGATTCCAAAGACTTAGAAGCCATTTCGTATTTTACAAACTATGATTTTAGTGAAGATGAAACAAAAATCATTTTAGCCACTGATATAGAATCTGTCTATAGACATTCAACATTGGGTGTTTTTTTTGTCTATGATACCACAACTAAAATGCTTCAAAAAATTTCAGATCAGAAAATTCAAGAACCAACTTTTTCACCTGATGGATTGCGTGTGGCTTATGGATTTCAAAATAATATTTTTGTAAAAAATCTTGAGACTGGCCAAATAACTCAGGTTACTTTTGATGGAGAAAAAAATAAAATTATCAATGGTATAACAGATTGGGTATACGAAGAAGAATTTGCTTTTGTCCGCGCTTTTGAATGGAACGCAGATGGTCATAAAATTGCCTATTTAAAATTTGATGAAACAGAAGTTCCAGAATTTTCAATGGATGTGTATGGTCAAGCATTATATCAATCGCAACAAGTTTTTAAATATCCAAAAGCAGGTGAAAAAAATGCAATTGTTTCATTGCATGTCTATAATTTAAGCACTGCTGAATCAAAAGAAGTAAAAGTTAATAAACCCTACAATGATTTTTACATTCCACGCATCAAGTGGACAAATGATGCTCATATTTTGAGCGCTCAATTTATCAATCGTCATCAAAACGAATTGGACCTTTGGGCGATCAATACAAAAAATAATTCCGCTTCTATTCTCCTTACAGAAACGGATAAAGCCTATGTTGATGTTACAGACAACTTAACATTTTTGAATGATAATAGCTTTATTTGGACAAGTGAAAAAGATGGCTATAATCATATTTACCATTATGGAAAAAAAGGGAAATTGATTCGTCAGGTTACTGATGGGGATTGGGAGGTCACCGCCTATTATGGTTATGACAATAAATCAGAAAAAATTTATTACCAATCGGTAGAAAATGGCTCTATTAATAGAGGTGTTTATGTGATTGGGTTAAATGGTAAAAACAAACAACTACTTTCTAAAAAAGAGGGCACAAATAGCGCCTCGTTTAGTGCCGATTTTACTTATTTCATCAATACATTTTCGAGCGCATCTACTCCTCCAGAATTCACATTGAATGCTGCAAACAATGGAACAGTTTTGAAGCGTATCAAACACAATGATAAACTAGCTAAAAAACTATCCAATTATAGATTATCTGAAAAAGAATTTAGCACCATAGCCATCAATGGCAATGACCTTAATATGTGGACAATAAAACCTGTTGATTTTGATCCAAATAAAAAATATCCTGTCCTTATGTATCAGTATTCTGGACCTGGGTCTCAGCAAGTGGCTAATCGTTGGAATAGCGCCAATGATTATTGGTATCAAATGCTGGCACAAAAAGGCTATTTTGTAGTTTGTATTGATGGTCGAGGAACAGGATTTAAGGGCGCTGATTTTAAGAAAGTCACCTATATGAATTTGGTCAAATATGAGACAGAAGATCAAATTGCAGCCGCAAAAAAAATAGCAGAATTACCTTACATTGATGAAGAGCGTATTGGGATTTGGGGCTGGAGTTTTGGCGGTCACATGAGTACCAATTGTTTGTTAAAGGGAAGTGATATTTTTAAAATGGCTATTGCCGTTGCGCCAGTCACAAGTTGGCGTTTTTATGATACGATTTATACTGAACGCTATATGCGTACACCACAAGAAAACCCTGGTGGTTATGATGATAATTCGCCATTTAATTACCCCGAAATGCTTAAAGGCGATTATTTGTTAATTCATGGCTCTGGAGATGATAATGTACATGTACAACATACGATGCGTATGGTCAAGGCTTTGATACAAGCGGATAAACAATTTGAATGGGGGATTTATCCTGATAAAAACCATGGTATTTATGGGGGTAATACACGATTACATCTCTATAAGAAAATGACTAATTTTATTGCAAAAACCTTAGGCGATAAAATTGAAAACTAATACAAACAAAAAAAACTAACCAAATAAATACGAATTATTATGTCAACAACAGAACTTCAACATCAAAAACAACTTTTTGGACATCCAATAGGACTGTATGTTCTCTTTTTAACAGAAATGTGGGAACGGTTTTCCTATTATGGAATGCGTGCAATTTTAGTATTATACCTAGTCGCTGAAACAGGTTCTGATAATCCAGGTTTGGGATGGGCAAATGATAGTGCTATTGCTCTTTATGGTTGGTATACAATGTTTGTATATGTAGCATCAATTCCAGGTGGAATTATAGCTGATAAAATTTTAGGACAAAGAAAATCTGTTTTTGTTGGGGGAATGTTACTAGTTGCTGGACACAGTGTGCTTGCCATTGAACAAATGTGGGCTTTTTACACAGGTTTGATTCTTATTGTAATGGGTGTTGGAATGCTTAAGCCAAACATTTCAACAATGGTTGGTG
>CBFIIL010000055.1:0-6756 GCA_965662485.1 Flavobacteriaceae bacterium
GTTGAAAAAGCAAAGGCTGAAGCAGAAAGTAAACGCCTTCAAGGGCAAGGTATTGCTGATCAAAGACGGGAAATTGCTCGTGGTCTTGAAGAGTCTGTTGAGGTGCTTAACAAAGTGGGGATCAACTCTCAAGAGGCTTCGGCACTAATTGTTGTAACACAACATTATGACACGCTTCAATCTATTGGAGGTGAATCAAACAGCAACCTAATCTTATTGCCAAACTCTCCACAAGCAGGAAGTAATATGCTAAATGATATGGTTGCAAGTTTTACAGCAAGCAATCAAATAGGAGAGGCTATGAAAAATCAAAAGAAAAAAGGAGGAGAATAGCTTTTTTCTATTCAATTTATAAGCTTGAAGCCTCTTCGGCTAGTAATTTATTGCTATCTGTTGAGGCTTTTTCTATAAAATCATTTATCTGCTGATTTCTTTCTTGGCCTTTTTTAAGAAGTTCATTCAATACAATCATCACCGCAATTCTAGTGCCAACTTTTTTTGTGGCTGTGGCGAAAAGTGGTTCCAACTCTTCATAAAGAACGCTAGCAGATAAGTGTTTAATTTCTGCTTTTACCTTTCCCTGCTTTTCGTCTGATAAATTGGTGAATTTTTTACCAAGTTGTTTAATAACATCAATAGGCTTGCGCTTGTGTTGTGGTTTTGCTGGTTTTGATGATGTCTGAGCTTTTGGTTTTTGTTTAGCCCAATTATCTCTGAGTCCTACTGTTTTATTAAATACCACTTTTGTATTTGTGCTGTCTTTATCTACACAAAAATAGCCCAAACGCTGGAACTGAAAATGATCATTGGGTTGAACATTTGAAATATTTGGCTCTACAAAAGCTGTTATTTGATTTAATGACGATGGGTTTAAAAATGTCATAAAATCTTCTTCTTGACTGTCTGGTGCTTCATGAGAAAATAGGCGGTCATATTCCCTAACTTCTGCTTCTATCGCATGAGCCGCAGAAACCCAGTGTAGTGTTCCTTTTACTTTTCTAAGACTTTCTTTTGTTCCGCTACCACTCAAACTTTTTGAATCATATGTACAATGTATTTCTTGAATTTTTCCCTTTTCGTCTTTTACAACAGATTCCGCTTTTATAATGTATGCGTTTTTTAAACGAACTTCTTTTCCAATTGTTAGGCGAAAAAATTTATTGTTTGCTTCTTCTTTAAAATCGTCTCTTTCAATATAGAGTGTCTTAGAAAAAGGAAGTTGTCTGCTTCCTGACTTTGGGTCTTCAGGATTGTTTTCTGCATCAAGCAACTCTGTTTTGTCGTTCTGATAATTTATAATTATTAATTTAACTGGATCTAAAACTGCCATAATTCTTGGGGCGGTTTTGTTTAAATCCTCTCGAACACAAAATTCAAGTAACGAAACATCTATAATGTTGTCTCGCTTGGCAACGCCTACGCTATTGATGAACTTTTTTATAGATTTTGGTGTATATCCTCTTCTGCGCAAACCAGAAATGGTCGGCATTCTTGGGTCGTCCCACCCAGTAACAGCCCCTTGTTCTACTAATGTGAGTAATTTTCTTTTACTCATAATGGTGTAGTTTAGATTTAATCGAGCGAATTCCCTTTGCTTTGGAAGTTTAGGATATTTTGGGCTGCTGTAATCATACACAGTATTTTTAAACCAGTTATATAGCTCGCGATGAGGTTTGAATTCTAAAGAACATAAAGAATGAGAAATTTGTTCTATATAATCGCTTTCCCCGTGTGTCCAATCATACATTGGATAGATACACCAGTTTGTTCCTGTTCTGTGATGAGAAGCATATAAAATTCTATACATGATGGGGTCGCGCATCAACATATTTGTATGCTTCATATCAATTTTTGCGCGGAGCACATGAGTTCCTGCTTCAAAATCACCATTGCGCATTTGTTGAAACAACTCTAGGTTTTTTTCTACTGTTCTGTTACGATACGGGCTATCTACACCAGCTTGAGTCGGCGTTCCTTTTTGTTCTGCCATACTTTCGCTTGATTGCGAATCAACGTAGGCTTTTCCGTCTTTTATCATTAAAACCGCCCAATCAAAAAGTTGGTCAAAATAATCTGATGAGTAGCATTCTTCTTCCCACTTATAACCTAACCATGCAATATCCTCCTTGATGGCGTCTACATAAACTTGCTCTTCTTTTGTTGGGTTGGTGTCGTCAAATCTTAGGTTAACTGGAGCATCGTATTTTTCTCCTAACCCAAAACTTATTCCTATGGCTTTTGTATGACCAATATGAAGGTAACCGTTGGGCTCTGGCGGGAAACGAAATCGTAAATCCTTTTTACTTAGACCGTTTTTCAAATCGTCTTCTACAATTTGTTCTATAAAATTTAAGGGTTTACTGTTCTCTGTCGCCATAGATAGTTTTGTTCTAAGTAAAATTTAATCACAAAATTAATCAATTAAAAAGATTGTTAATATATCTTTAGTATAAATGTTACTTTTGTGAAACTAAAAATTTAATAATGGGGATTATAAAAGTTGAAAACATAAGAGTTTATGCGCATCATGGATGTTTGGGGGAAGAAACTATTATTGGGAGTAACTACAGAGTAGATGTTTCTGTACAGGCTTGTCTTGCTAAATCTGCAAAAACAGATGCACTGGCTGACACTGTTGACTACGTAACTTTAAATGCAATAGTTGTAGAAGAAATGAATACTCCTTCCAAGCTTCTAGAAACTGTTGTTCAGCGTATTATAAATCGAATTTTTAGTGTTTGCTCAGAAGTAGAGTGGGCTTCTGTTTCAGTGTCAAAGCTAAATCCTCCAATAGGCGGGGATGTGGAAAAAGTAACCGTTGTTTTGGAGCAAAGCAGGGTTTAACTTTTTGGAACAAGAACATTTAGAGCACCTTTTTTTATAGAAATATTGAGTTCTTTTGATTTAATTATTATAGACTCTCCATCTAATTGGGTTAAAAATTCTTTTTGTTTTTTGTTGGTGACTTTTATGTTGTCAGTAAGAAAGTAATTTGCTTTATTATACCTCTTGTGTTTATTAAAAATAAGTTGACTTGCAAATAGTATTTTTTCAACAAAAGACAGTTGTTCAGTAAACACAACGTCTAATTTTCCATCTTGCAGCGATGCTTTTGGTGTAAAGGATAAGTTATATCCCATTTCATTAGAATTTGACACAAATAATACTAATGGGTCTAGTGTTTTCTTGAAATTATCAATCTCTAAATCAACTATTTGAGAGGGAGATTTGTAAAGAAGCGCTTTAAAGGAGGCACGTAAATAAGAGACAATTTGCCTTTTTTTAAAGCCTGTATAATGATTAATAATTCTTGCGCCTATACCTAAACTCATATTACTAAAAAAGAAATGCTCATTTACTGTTCCAACATCAATCTTTGTGTTGTTGTATTGTTTAATAACCTCAAGGGCTTCATTTATTGAGGGTGATATCCCTAGATGCGATGCAAGACCATTCCCAGATCCAAGTCTTATAATTCCTAATAATATGGGAGAATCTACAAGCTGAGAGGCTACTTCATTAACGGTGCCATCTCCTCCACAAGCTATTATTGCGTTTGCTCCTTCAAGTATAGAGGTTTTAGTAAGTGCAGCTGCGTTATTGGCGTACTTTGTGGTTTTAATAACAACGTGAAAATCATTATTATTCAAGACAGAGGAAATAACCTGAGAATCTAGTTTGTTTTTTCCTTTACCCGAAATAGGATTTACAATAAAATGTATGCTTGTTTTTGTTCCCAATAAAGTGTTATGTTTTTGTTGTTTTTAAGCAATAATATTTAATTCTCTTGTGTGTCCTGTTTTTTTACTTAAATTTGCATTCCTTTTTGGCGTCTTGGCCGAGTGGCTAGGCAGAGGTCTGCAAAACCTTTTACAGCGGTTCGAATCCGCTAGACGCCTCAAGAATAAAACCTCAACTGTGTTGGGGTTTTTTATCTTATATCTTCGATCATTTGTTTTGGATTTAATTTATCTTTTGGTAGAAACCCTTTAGTTATAAGGGTTATTCCACAGATCAATAACAAAACACCTAATATTTTTTTGATGTTAATTATTATTCCTGGTGTTAAATAACCTTTTAGACGTTTTGCTAACAATATTTTAATTAGGTCTGTAATGAAATAAGCACTAATCAAAGCGCCAAAAAATACAAAAAAGCGGTTTATATTTCCCTCCAAATTTGGCCCCACCACAATTATAATTCCTAGCCAAAAGACCAAGACCCCTATATTTATAAAGTTCAGAAAAAAACCTTTTAAAAACAACTGTAGGTAGTTGTTTTTTGGTGTTTCTAAATTTGTTTCTGTCTCTTGTTTGTTGGCTTTCTTTGTGAAAATTATAATACCATAAACAGCTAAAAGTGTTCCCCCAAAAATATAAAGGCCTGGTTGATTGCTTAAGTTTTCTAAAAGTTGATAACTACTAAAATAAGCAAGAAAAATAAATATTATATCTGCAATAATAACGCCTAAATCAAAAGCTACAGCAGCTCTAAACCCTTTAACTATACTTGTTTCTAAAAGAACAAAGAAAACGGGGCCTATCATAAAAGATAAGAAAAACCCAAGGGGAATAGCTGCTTGAATATCCTCGATCACTTTTTGCTAATCTTTAAAAATAATTCTTCCTCCAAACAATTTATTTTGTTTTAATTGTTTTGGTGTTCCATATACGAAAACGTCACCGCCAGAGAAAATCTTAACATTTAAAACATTTGTTGTATGCACTGAGGCTTCTCCTCCTGCTTTTATAAATAATGAAGAGTTTTGTGCGGTTGTTTTACTTCCTTCGTAAACACCACCTGTTCGTAGTGTAAGATTCAACTTTGATGTTTGCCCTGTAGTGGTAACAACTCCTCCTGTTACGCTTTTTACTGACAAAAATTTAGTGTCGACTGAGGCAGTAATTTGCGCACCTTCTTGTGCTCTTAATGTTAATTCGTATTGTTTTAATTTACTTTTTACATTGATATTTACGCCTTCATTTGCGTCGATTTCATCAATAGAAGTATAATACAATTTAACGTTAGTGTTTTTTCCATTAAACATTTTATCTAATTTCATTCTAATTTTTAACTTATTATTTTTTTGAATTACACTCACATCATTTTTATTTTCTCCTGAAATAATAAGTTTGTTTTCATCTGATTTAATAAGTTCTATATTTATTAAATCATAAACTTTAAGTTCCGAAAATTCTCCTAAGGTTTTTGTTACAGAATTTTGTGAAAAAACTTGTGTGCATACAAAGAACACAATAAAATATATATGTTTCATTTTTGTAAATTATATTAAATTAAAATCTAAATGTCTTTTTATTAAATCGGCTTTCTTAACCTCTACTTGAACTTCATCTCCCAGTTGATATTTGTTTTTTGTTCGTTCTCCAACAAGCGCATAATGATCTTGATCAAAGGTATAATAATCTCCTTTTATATCTCTAATTCTAACCATACCTTCACATTTATTTTCAATAATTTCCACATACATACCCCATTCTGTCACACCTGATATAACCCCAACAAATGTTGTGTCTTTTTTGTCTTGCATATATTTTATCTGCATATATTTTATTGAATCTCTTTCTGCTTTTGTTGCTAAATTTTCCATTGCCGAAGAATGTTTACATTTCTCTTCAAAACTTGTTTCAGAAACTGAAGAATTTCCATCTAAATAATGTTGTAACAAACGGTGTACCATAACATCTGGGTAGCGACGTATAGGAGATGTAAAATGACTATAATAATCAAAAGACAGACCATAATGTCCAATATTATGTGTAGAATATTCTGCCTTACTCATACAACGAATGGTTAATGTATCGACTAAGTTTTGTTCTTTTTTTCCTACTACATTACTTAGTAATTTATTCAAAGCGGAACTGATTTGGTTGGTTTGTTTTAAATTTAATTGATGGCCAAATTGAGAAACAACACGTTGTAAACTTTCAAGTTTTTGTTGGTCAGGAACATCATGGATTCTATAAATAAAGGTTTTTTTAGGAGATTGTTTTCCAATAAATTCTGCAACTTTTTTATTAGCTAATAGCATAAATTCCTCAATGAGTTTATTGGCATCTTTTGAGGTTTTAAAATAAACTCCCTCTGGTGTATTAGATGATGATAAATTGAATTTAACTTCAACTTTATCAAAAGAAATTGCGCCATTATTCATTCGTTTTTCCCTTAATATTTTAGCGAGTTTATCTAAATTAAGGACAGCGTCTTTTATTTGATGTGTTGTTTTGTATGCTTTTTTATTTAAAGCAATGTGCTTAGGAATATCAATATTTTTATTTTCAATGATATATTGAGCTTCCTCATAGCTAAAGCGAGCATCACTATAGGTTACCGTTCTACCAAACCATTGATTAATTAGTTCTGCTTTATCATTTAGTTCAAACACTGCAGAAAAAGTGTATTTTTCTTCTAAAGGTCGTAATGAACAAGCATTATTAGATAATACTTCTGGTAACATAGGAACAACTCTATCAACAAGATAGACAGAAGTTGCGCGTTGATATGCTTCATCATCTAAAATAGTTCCCTCTTTTAAATAATGCGATACATCAGCAATATGAATACCTACCTCAAAATTACCGTTTTCTAACATTTGAAAAGAAAGAGCATCATCAAAATCTTTTGCATCTTTTGGGTCTATTGTAAAGGTTAAAATTTTCCGCATATCACGGCGTTTTTTTATCTCTTCCTTAGTAATAGATGTATCTAATTCATTTGCATAATCTTCAACTTCTTTTT
>CBFIIL010000056.1:0-6748 GCA_965662485.1 Flavobacteriaceae bacterium
GGTTTGTATCAAGATATGGATGGTGCTTACTTGTGGAGATGGGTATGGATTGATGCAAATGCAAATGGTGATGAGGTATGTCTTAACGTATCTTGTAGTGATTGTTCATATGGCATAATCGGTGGATGTGGCTTTTAGTTGTTTTCTCAACACGCTTTGTTCCAAAGCTACTGCGCTAAGATGTATCAAACTTGGACTAATACTTTGAAGTATTTTTTTTAAATTTAGAAAAATTAAATACTATGAAAAAATTAATATTACTAACTCTTTCATCTTTCCTTTTTGCTTGCTCTAGCGGTGGAGATGGTAGTGATAACTCCTTAAACTTTGATTGTCCTGATTTTGATGGCTCTACTTCTCAATCAGTTGCTCGACAAAAAGCTGTCAGCTACGATAGCGAAGAATACAATCTTTATGTATTATCCTATGGTCAGCCAATAGACGAGGGTTACTTTGTTTATGATTATGGTGATGGGACTTATGATTATAGTTATATTTTTTTATTTGCAAACGGAGATGATAGATATGGATATGAAGTAACAAACTATTGTGTAACTTATGGAAGTCCTGATAGTGCTTCTTGTCCTAATGCTGCAGGGATGGATACAATTGAGGATTTATTCCCTGATGATATTTGTGATAATATCCCATTTGGAATTCCTGAAGATTACACAAGAATATATTAAATGAAAAGAATTTTAAATGAGCGGTAAGATTGTTCTTGACTTGATGTGATTATACTAATCCCATATTTTATCCCAAAAATTTCAGCTAAAGGCCAAAGTAGCTGATTTTGAAAAAGGGAAAAAAGAACACCCTCTTGTTTTTGTCCTATTTAATTTTGATCTTTGATTTTATTACAAAATTAAAACTATGAGTTCACCATTAATGTATTTATTGGTTTTTAAAAAACCTTCCCAGGGGCAAATTAAAATAATAAAAGATACATTTAGTGAGTTTGATTGGGAACCTGGTTTTGCAGTAGAAGAAATAGTTGCAGATGAAATAATTAATGATAATTTAATTATTCAATTTGTTAGTTTTAAAGAGTTTGTTGTAGAGGACAAAAAAACTAAAGAAATAACACTTTATCCAGAAACTATAGAGGCTGTTTTGACAGGAAAAGGACAGTTTTTTGGTAGTTTATTTAGCAATAATATAGATGATTTAGAAACGTATTTTTGTTACTTAGGTAATGCATCTAACGAAAGAGATGAAAAAAATGAATCAATTTTTAAAGTAGACTATGGGAAATACAGTTCCCTTGACATAACAAACTTTAAATTAGAACAATTATTATCAACTTAGAAAATTAATTTTCTATTCAAAGTAGTTGTTTACATAAATTTAGGTCACCAGACTTCTTTAAGTCTCCAAAGATGAAATTGGTGAGATGTTATGTCATTCAAATTCGATTGTTACTGAACACTATCTGGTAGGACTTGAGAAAGAGAAGAAAAAGAAAATTAATAGTGTTCTCCCGCAACGCAACAGTGACAAAATATTTCCGCAGGAAATGGTGATCATAAACTTATTTTTAGTTTTTCTGGAGTTAATAATTTACTGTTAATTGGCACATATTAAATTTGTTTAATTAACCTATTTATTTCAAACTAATTAATTGAAAAAACTACTCTCATTCTTTACTCATTCATCTTTTCTTGTAGTAGTGAAGATGGGGTTATTTGCCAAATCGATTAAAATTACCCATACCGTCCATATCGACATTATCTACTTCTTGTCTATAATTGTTTTCTTCTCTTTGTTTTTTGGTGCTATTGAAGATATTCCAAATTAAAAAATACACATAAAAACCAAAAATTATAAACCCTATTATAAAAAAACTTAAATCCATTATTTTCTTCTTTGTCTTATGGCTATAGCAAATAATAAAATTGTCCCCGGCCAATGAGCTGAATACTGAGCCTCCTCAACTTTACCTAAGTACCCTAATGAAACCGAGTAAACAAGACATATAAATGCAAGAATAACAGGATACCACTTGTATATAAAATCTTTAACCATAATTTATTTTATTTAAATATTATACAATAATAAAGTTAAAATATTTGTAATTTGTTAAATTATAACTAAATTCTTTATTCAAGATTAAATACTTGGGTAATAATTTTGAACTGTTTGCTATATTAACCTGCTAAATCCTTGAACTTAAAGTTGTCTAAACTTTTTCTGTTTACTTTTTCATTTCAGTTACTATCTATAATAGTTATTTGAATACCCTGAGGGGTGTCTTCAATTATATGTTATTCTACGAATTGCTTAGGCAATGAGTGCTTTAAGGCTGTATCTATTAGCTTTAGTTTTTGTAATTAGTTTAATGTATTGTAATCAAGGTCTTTTAAGGTCGTTTCTTAAGTCTGTATTTAATGATTTACCTCTTTTAATAATCTTACCTGCATTACTTCCTGTTTTACTGTTAAAGGGCATATTTATTTTATTTGTTGTAACTTGAAAGAAATTATTGTCTATGGATGCTTGTCATATTGTATGTTTATTTTCAATTTTTATTAGCATCTGTGTCTTTATATGGATGTTTGCAATGATTAAAGAAATCAATTCTTAATCACATTTCTACACTACATTATTTTATATTTAAGCTGTATCCGTTAATAATAGGTAGAGGGACATAACCTTTCAAGCACTCTATTATATGTACTAAACTGAACCATGGTTTTTAATGTTTTTTTTATATTTGGTGTATAACCAATTTATACTTAAAATGAGAAAATTACTTTTAGTCACTCTTTTACTTAGCTTTTTTAGCCAAGCACAAACTAAGCTTTATGTTCATCCTGATGGAAAAACCTATGCCTCAAACACAAAAACTATAGCTATACTGCCTTTAAAAGTACAGGTAAAACTAAGACCAAAACAGCTTAAAGACTTTACAACTGAACAAATCATTCAACTGCAGAAGGATGAAGCAATTGACATTCAAAAGGCAATGCACACTTGGTTTTTAACGAGAAAGAAAAGAGGATCTTTTGATGCTAACGTAATTACCCCCGCACGAGCAAATGCGCTTTTAAAAAAGGCCGATATTGATGTTCACGAGTTAGACGCATATTTACCTAGTGAGCTAGGAGAAATTCTAGGTGTTGACTGTGTAGTTATGGGAACTTTTGAGACTTCTAAACCAATGTCAAATGCTGCATCAATTGCTCTAGGAGCACTGTTTGGAGCTTTTGGAACAACTCAAACGGCTGTATGTAATATTGATTTTTATAATACCGCAGATGATGAACTTGTAGTGAACTACTTTAAAAAAATCAGGGGGAGCATTGGCTCTGATGCCCAGGATATGATAAATGTTTTAATGAGAAAGGTCACAAGAAGAATTCCTTACACTAATTAATATGAAAAAACTCCTATTACTCTCCGCTTTATTCGTCTTTGCTTGTAGTGGTGATAATAGTTCGGATTCCTCTAATCAGACTTTTTTTGAAAAATACGACGGTGTGGTTTGGCAAGAAGAAACTCTGGAAGATTATTTAAGTCGGATCCAAATTAATAATGGCAACACCATAACTCGGAAATCTTATTTTGTTGAAGATGGTGATGTATATTGTGACATCAGTACACTTTTAGGTTCAAATTTTATTGAAGTTAACGAAAATAGTTTTAGTTGGAATGAGCAAGCTGAATACAATGGCGTTATTGAAACTTGGATAACGACAGTAACTGCTACAAATAATGGAAATAACTTGATTATTGAGTATTCTGATGATCCAGATTACCCAGAATATTACTCAAGAACAACCCTAACAGACCCTTGTGAATAATGAAAAATAAAGTAAAATAAACAAAAACTTTAGTTAAAAATCCTTCCCATTTTCTATTTTTATACTAATCATCAAAGTAATTAATACAATACTCTTCATCAAAAAGGGGATAATTTAGAGGTTGTACCAATTTCATATAGGCCTTAAGCTTTGTCTTTTTTTGCTTTGAATTATGGTAGTCCAAAACACTAATAAATATATCAACAAAGTCTCTGTGACTGTTCCTAAATAATGTATTTTCCTTTAAATTAACAAGTTCTTTATTAATGTTTTTGCCAGAATCCACTTTCAAAATAGCATCTCTAAGTTCAAATAGGCTGTAATGGTATTCTTGATAATAGGGTTTAGAAATTTTGTAGTGCGCAGTTGTTTGTACAATAAACTTCATGAGGTCAATTTCCTTAGCCAATATACAAGAAAACAAAAATTCATAGAGATAGTCAATCTTATTTTTTCTGTGAGCAATCCTGCTAAGATACTTTTGTGTGTGTTTTACCTTTTGTGGGTTGTTATGAATTAAAACATCAATACTCATTAGTCGTCCATATAAAATAGGATGAATGTTTTTTATGGTTAAAGATGTTTTTACAGGCTTTACATTTTTTTTATTCAAATAGTTTCGCAACTCTAAAATACAGCTACTAAAAAGCAGGTGCTCTTTGTTGGATGTGGTTTTATTTAATTCTTCGGTATAATTTCCATAATTTCCATTAAGGCTAGAAATATCAACAAATGAGCTATAAATGGTTGATGAAAAAAACTTTGTTTTTTGAAGTTGACCAATGTCAGTTTTCATTTGTTTTAACATTGGACCAATACAATTTCCAAAATATAAAAGTTCAGAATAACTAAATCGACGCGTGTCTATAAGAGGAGAATTAAACACATTTTTAAGAGAATCTAAATTGTTTGTAACTGTAAGCCCACCTATAATGGTGATTAATAATTCTATGTATTCTTCAGGATTTTGGAATTCTATTTCTATCAATCTTAATGCAAAATCTGGGTCAACAACAATGCTGTTAAATACTTTTTGATAAATATCCCAATTTTTCTTTTGAGGATATGCTGCACAAAATTCAATATAATTTTTGTAACCTACATATTTAGAAAGTGTATCGAGAGTGCTTTTGGATGGGCTTGTACCCCTTACAATACCATAAAATCGCCTTAAAGTATTGTAACTCAAATCAATATTGGTTTCAACAAAAATAAGTCTTGATAATCTAACGGAGTCGCCTCGATTTCGAATATAAAAACCACATTTTTTAGAAACTTTATTTTTTAGCTGATATAGCATTTATCAAATTTAGCATAAAAAATAAAGTATCAGCAAATCTATTTTAAGTTTTTACACCAACTTTAAATTTCAATTAAATCAAATACAACCAAAGAATTGTGGTTTAGCTTACATTTTCATTTGATCAGGAACTAGAGGGTTTATAATTTTAAACCATAATGGCGGGATAAAACTCAGCAAAAGTGAAGCTGGATACCCCAAAGGTAATGTTGGGCTTTCTTTGTAACTATTTAAAATTTGATATTTTTTTGAGGCCTTATAATGATGATCGCTGTGTCTAGTAAGCTCATATAAAACAATTCGACCAACATTAAAATTTGAATTCCAAGAGTGATGAGGTTGAACACGTTCATAACGTCCAGAGGGAGTTTTAAAACGTTTTAAACCATAGTGCTCAATATAATTTATACTTTCCAAAAACAGAAAAGAAATGACACCAATAGCAAACGCAAACATCACCACTTCAAATGAAAAAAAATAATATACCATAAACAGATATAAAGGTTGAATAAAATGATACCAAAGCATATCATTTTTAATGGTAAAAAATAAAGAATTATTTGTTTTTAAAAGATGTATTTGCCGTTTCCAAGCATCTAAATATTGTTTTGACACAGATGTTATCCAAAAAGAATATACCGTTTGATTATATTTTGCCGTAGCCCCATCTTCTGGAGTAGCAACATGCAAATGATGGCCAAAATTGTGTTCTATATAAAAATGCATATACAAGCATGGCATGTATAATAATTTACTCATAAAGCGCTCAAAGTAAGGTTTTCTATGACCGAGCTCATGTGCTACATTAATGGCATTTGTAGCCAATAAAATTCCAGCTGAAAGCCCCATTCCAATCAATTCGTAAATAGCATAATCATTTGTTTGAATTTTTGAGAATGCTAAAAATAAAAGACCAAAAACAATTGGAACATTTAAATATAACATCAAATCAAATATCCATTTGTTTTTTTTATTCAATGCCACATCTTTAGAAAAATTATTAGAATCTTGCCCTGTCAATAGATCTAAAAATGGCAAAACAACAAAAGCATAAATTACTGCAGAGTAGGTGCCAAGGCCATAAGAAACAAAAGAAATATAGGCTGAAATAGGGACAGTATATGCAAATAAATATTTTAAATCTTTCATAAGACAATTACATTTAAGACTCAATTTGGAAATTTTAAACTCACAAAATTTATTATATTTGAGTAGTTAACTAATTAATAATGAACAAATTACTAATTATTTTTTTGTTTTTACTTTTTGCTTGTAGCAAAAATGAAACTACCACCACGCCACCTTCTGCTGTGTACAACGAATTTTGCGCCTCTGACGCACGTTTTACTGAGGTTGAATTTTTTAATGAAAATCAAATAGATTCTGAAAAAGACATCCTCTATGCTTCAGTAGAAAATTGGTTTGGTATTATGCAAGATTTAGAACTTGACATTTATCAACCCAATCAAAACATAGATCCTATGGAAAAAAGACCATTGGTTGTTTTGATTCATGGGGGTGGTTTTATAGGTGGAAACAAACTTTTTTTGGAGGATCTTTGTCTTGAGTTTTCAAAAAGAGGATTTGTTTGTGCTTCTATTGAATATAGACTTGGTCGTTTTGAATTACCCGAAAGCACACAAAA
>CBFIIL010000057.1:0-6646 GCA_965662485.1 Flavobacteriaceae bacterium
ACACTAAACGTACTGTCCTTTGCAACAAAATTGACCAGCCCTTTGCCGAAAGAAGTATCGCTAATTTCTTGAGCTTGTAGATTGAAATTGATAATTAAAGTTACAATTAAGAATAATAATTTGTTGTTCATTTTTTTGATATTAGTTTTTTATAGTTGCAAAATTACATTGGATTTCATTGTTCATTCGTATAAAAATCTTTACATAACCATTATTTTAATGTTACCAGAATCAGTCAAAACAATTTTTTTCGTAACATTTACTTAACATTGAAAATTACTATCTTGCACATATGAGTAATAGCATGAATTGGGAACAATTATTATCCTTAAAACGACAAGGGGATACCAACAAGCGCTTGCGTAACGAACAAGACGAAACACGATTGGGATTTGATGTCGATTACGACCGCATTATTTTTTCTACAGAATTTAGAAGCCTACAAGACAAGACTCAGGTTATACCTCTTTCATCTACCGACTTTGTACATACACGTCTGACGCATAGTCTAGAAGTGAGTGTTGTGGCGCGGTCATTAGGAAGAAAAGCGGGCGTAAAAATTTTAGATAAACACCCAGCTTTACAAGAAATACATGGCTATAAACCTAATGATTTTGGGACTATTGTTGCCGCAGCGGCATTAGCACACGATATTGGAAACCCTCCCTTTGGCCACTCTGGAGAAAAAGCCATTGGGCATTTTTTTAAACACGGTGCTGGACAACATTTTAAAACAGAACTAACCCCCAAACAATATCAAGATTTATGCGATTTTGAAGGCAATGCCAATGGGTTTAAAATTTTAACTCAAGATTTGGAAGGTCAACCTGGGGGTTTACGCCTGAGCTATGCGACTCTTGGCGCTTTTACAAAATATCCAAAAGCTTCGCTGCCCAAAAAGCCAACCCCACATATTGCTTCAAAAAAGTATGGGTTTTTTCAAAGTGAAGAAAGTATATTTTTGGAAGTCGCAAAAGAACTAGGACTTTTAAAAATAAACCCTAATGACCATCAATTTGTAAGACACCCGCTAACGTATTTGGTTGAAGCCGCAGATGATATTTGCTATACAATTATTGATTTTGAAGATGGAATTAATTTAGGTCTTATTGAAGAGGAATTTGCGCTAGAATATTTAATTAACCTAGTTAGAGACAGCATTCAAACCAAAAAATATAACGCGCTTCCAACAACACAAGCAAGAGTAAGTTATTTAAGAGCTTTGGCTATTGGAACTCTAATAGATGACGCCGTAGCTGTTTTTATAAAAAATGAAACTGCAATTTTAAATGGAACTTTTGATGTTTCACTACTAGAAAAAAGTAAATACCAAGCTCAAATAAATGACATTATAAAATTGAGTATAGAGCGAATTTACAATTCACAAGAAGTTATCGACAAAGAAATATCTGGTTTTGAAATTATCAATGAATTGCTTTTACGTTTTACAACAGCGGTCAATAATTGTTATGAAAACAAAGCGAGCAGTTACGATAAATTATTAATTAAATCACTTCCTAAAGACATGGAACTTCAGCACCAGAAGTTGTATAACCGTTTGATGGGAGTGTGTTCTATGGTCGCCTCCTATTCCGATAGTAAAGCAGTGTTGATGTATAAAAAACTCAAGGGGTTGACGTTCTAAAGGGTTTTTAGAAAAACTCTTAGTGTATCATCATCAAGTCCTAGCTGTTTTTGCAGTTCCTTAGTGGTACCATGTTCTATAAATTCATCTGGAATGCCTTTAATATAAATTGTATTTTTAAAATTATGCTGCGCTGCAAACTCCAAAACAGCACTTCCAAATCCCCCACGAATTATCCCATTTTCTACGGTTACAATGGTAGAGTAATTTTTAAAAATATCTTTTAATAAGCGTTTATCAAGGGGTTTTATAAAACGTATATCAAAATGAGCGATTTCTAAGTTTTCAATAGCATTTTGAACATTATTTGCAATAGCACCTACAGAAAGAACTGCAATTTTTTGCCCCTCTTGAAGTTGTACTCCTGTTCCAATTGAAATAGACTTAAACTCCTGTTTCCAATCCAAAATCTTGCCACGCCCTCTTGGATAACGAATGGCGATAGGATGTTCCAATCCTTGCTGCGCCGTATACATAATATTTCTAAGTTCAATTTCATTTCTAGGGGCAACAATAATTAGATTAGGAATACAACGCAAATAGGCAATATCAAAAATACCATGGTGTGTAGCTCCATCTTGACCAACAAGTCCGGCACGGTCCAAACAAAATATGACAGGTAAATTTTGTAAAGCAACATCGTGAATCACTTGATCATAAGCACGTTGTAAAAACGTGGAATATATGGCACAAAAAGGAACTAAGCCTTGTGTAGCCATACCAGCAGCCAGAGTGACAGCATGTTGTTCGGCGATTCCAACATCAAAAGCACGTTTTGGAAAAGCTTCCATCATAAATTTTAAAGAACTTCCGGTTGGCATAGCAGGGGTAATTCCTACAATATTTTTATTTTCTGTGGCGAGTTCTACAAGAGTTTTTCCAAATACGTCCTGAAACTTAGGCGGAAGATGCGTTTTATCAGACGGAATTAAATCTCCAGTTTTGGCATTAAATTTTCCAGGAGCGTGGTAGACCACTTGATTGTCTTCGGCTTGTTTTAGACCCTTCCCTTTGGTAGTAATCACATGCAAAAATTTTGGACCTTCAACTTTTTTTAGACGCTCCAATTCTCGTACTAAAGCGTTGAGGTCATGCCCGTCAATAGGGCCAGAATATTCAAAGTTGAGTGCTTCAAAAATATTATCTTCCTTCTGTTGTCCTTTTTTGACATTGGTCAAATATTGTTTGAGTGCCCCTACACTTGGATCAATTCCAATGGCATTATCATTTAAAATCACCAACAAATTGGCATTGGTAACGCCTGCATGATTTAAACCTTCAAAAGCCATTCCGCCAGCAATAGAAGCATCTCCAATGATTGCAATATGGTGTTTTTGAAGTCCTTTGAGTTGACTCGCAATGGCCATTCCTAGTGCCGCAGAAATAGACGTTGAAGCATGGCCAGTTCCAAAGGTGTCAAAAGGACTTTCACTGCGTTTTGGAAATCCACTAAGTCCGCCATATTGCCTGTTGGTGTGAAATTCTGCCTTGCGTCCAGTCAAAATTTTATGACCATAGGCCTGATGGCCTACGTCCCAAATGAGTTGATCATCGGGTGTTTGAAAAACATAATGTAATGCAATAGTGAGTTCTACCACCCCCAAACTTGCGCCTAAATGGCCTTCTTTGGAGGCCACTATTTTTATAATGAAATTTCTTAATTCTTGTGCAAGCATTGGCAACTCTTCAACTCGAAGCGCCCTTAAGTCTTTTGGATGATTGATATGGTCAATTAATTTCTTTTGCACATTACAAAAATACAAGTTTGAAATTGTATTTTTGACATATGGAACTACAATTTGATGATGCCTATTTTATGAAAAAAGCCTTAATCGAAGCAGCACATGCTTTTGATCGAGGTGAAGTGCCTGTTGGTGCTGTTGTGGTGGTCGAAAACCAAATTATTGCTCGAGCGCATAATTTGACTGAACTCCTAAATGATGTGACTGCCCATGCTGAAATGCAAGCCATTACTGCTGCTTCTAACTATTTAGGTGGAAAATTTTTACACAATTGTACACTATACGTTACTTTGGAACCTTGCCAAATGTGTGCTGGTGCCCTCTATTGGAGTCAAATTTCTAGAGTCGTCTATGGTGCCAAAGACCAAGAACGAGGGTTTACAACAATGGGAACCACATTACACCCAAAAACAAAAGTTGCTGGGGGGCTATTAGCCGATGAGGCTTCAGAGTTATTAAAACGCTTTTTTATCCAAAAACGTAATTTGAATTAATTTAAAGTTTATTCAAAATCTCTCATTTTATCAAGATTTTCTTTGGTGAGCATATAATCCGAGGCCTTTTTATCTTTCCAATGGTAATAGGAAAATAAAGGGAAAACAATAAAAAACAAACCAACAACGCCAAAGCCAATGAGTTTTTTGGAAAGAGCTATGTCTTGGGCTTTTGTGATGGCATTTGTAGTATGCGAATCTGGGACACAAAATCCCAAAATGATACTTCCTATGGCACAAATGAAAAGAAACCAAATAAGGTATTTCATTGTATAGAATTATTATTTTGTTCTCAGCCCCAATTCATCCAACTGATTATTGTCAATAGGTGCAGGTGCATCAATCATTACATCTCTACCAGAATTGTTTTTTGGAAACGCAATAAAGTCACGAATGGTTTCTTGACCACCCAAAATGGCTACCAACCGATCTAACCCAAAAGCAATACCACCATGAGGTGGCGCACCATATTCAAAGGCATTCATTAAAAACCCAAATTGGGCTTTGGCTTCTTCTTTGGTGAACCCTAAATGATCAAACATTAGTGCTTGTGTTTGTTTATCGTGTATTCGAATAGAACCTCCACCAATTTCGTTGCCATTAAGGACAAGATCGTAGGCATTGGCTTTAACGTCTCCTGGTTTGGAATCTAGTAATTCTATCTGACCGGGCTTAGTCGAAGTAAACGGATGGTGCATAGCATGATAACGTTCTGTATCTTCATCCCATTCTAATAAAGGAAAATCCACGACCCATAGGGGTGCAAACTCATCGGGTTTTCTTAACCCTAAACGTTCTGCCATTTCCATTCGTAATGCACTTAGTTGTGCGCGGACTTTATTGGTTTCTCCAGAGAGTACACAAATAAGGTCGCCAGCTTTTGCATTTGTTACTTTTGCCCAGTTAGCCAAATCGTTTTGGTCATAAAATTTATCGACAGAAGATTTATAAGTGCCATCTTCATTACAACGTACATAAACCATTCCAAGAGCGCCAATTTGTGGTCGTTTGACCCAATCGATGAGTTTGTCTATTTTTTTTCTAGAATAAGTATTACCTCCGGGAACAGCAATACCTACAACCAATTCTGCCGAGTTGAACACCTTAAAATCTTTGTGTTGCGCGGCTTTGTTAAGCTCGCCAAACTCCATCCCAAAACGAATATCCGGTTTGTCGTTTCCATAACGTTTCATGGCCTCATCAAAGGTCATTCTTGGAAATTCTGATATTTCAATACCGTTTATTTCTTTTAATAAATGACGTGTTAAACCTTCAAAAGTATTTAAAACGTCTTCTTGCTCTACAAAGGCCATTTCGCAGTCAATTTGCGTAAATTCTGGTTGACGATCGGCACGTAAATCTTCATCTCTGAAGCATTTTACAATTTGAAAATATTTGTCCATTCCTCCAACCATCAATAGTTGTTTGAATGTTTGTGGCGATTGTGGTAGCGCATAAAATTGCCCTTCATTCATTCGGCTAGGCACTACAAAATCTCTTGCGCCTTCAGGAGTAGATTTTATTAAATAAGGGGTTTCAACTTCGATAAAATCTTTTGAAGACAAATAATTTCGAACTTCTTGAGTGACTTTGTGTCTAAAAATTAAGTTGTTTTTGACAGGGTTTCGGCGAATATCCAAATAGCGGTATTTCATACGAAGTTCTTCGCCACCGTCTGTATTGTCTTCAATGGTGAAAGGCGGTATTTCTGCTTGATTTAGAACCTCAAGAGATTCTACCAAAATTTCGATATCTCCAGTTTCAATATTTGGGTTTTTTGAAGCACGCTCAATAACCGTTCCTGTAACTTGAATCACATATTCGCGACCTAAATTTCTAGCCAATTCCATCAATTTTTCGTCGGTACGATCGGTATCAAAAACGAGTTGAGTGATACCATAGCGGTCACGTAAATCTACCCATGCCACAAATCCTTTGTCTCTAGATTTTTGAACCCAACCAGAGAGGGTTACTTTTTTATTGATGTGTGATGCTCTTAGCTCACCGCAATGATGCGTTCTGTACATTTGACTTATTTAGTTGGACAAATTTAACATTATTATATTAAAAGATTAGGCATCTAAGAGGCAACATTAATTTTTTTGGTTTTTATTTTATTGATTAAATAATATAAAATAGGCACAACAACCAAAGTAAGGAAGGTTGCAAAAGTAAGGCCATATATGATGGCCCAGCCCATTGGCCCCCAAAAAGCCACATTTTCTCCTCCTATATAAAAATTAGGATTCAGTTCTGTTACTAGAGTTTTGAAATTTATATTAATTCCAAGTGCTAATGGTAAAAGCCCCAAAATTGTAGTCATTGCTGTAAGAAGTACTGGTCTCAGGCGCGTTTTTCCACCTTCAACCACACATTCTAAAAGCTGTGAAGAGGTGAGTTTTTCAGATGAATTGAGGTTCATTTCTTTTCGTTTTCTAGCAATAATCAAATTGATATAATCAATAAGAACTATGGCATTATTTACCACAATTCCAGCCAATGAAATGATTCCAATCATTGTCATCAAAATCACAAAATCCATTCTAAAAATAAGTAAGCCAAATAGGACACCAATTAGACTTAAAAACACCGATATAGAAATAATAATTGGTGTTGTTGCAGAGTTGAATTGTGCCACCAAAATGAGAAATATAATAGAAACCGCAATAAGAAGGGCCTTACTTAGAAAAGCCATTTCTTTGGCTTGTTTTTCTTGTTCGCCAGTAAAGTTGATATTGACCCCTTTAGGGACTTCAAAATTCGTT
>CBFIIL010000058.1:0-6479 GCA_965662485.1 Flavobacteriaceae bacterium
GAGGAGTCCAATCGATTTGGAGAGTTGGTCATTCAAGACTTCGACGGTCGCATGAAACCTGTAAATACTTATGCTTCAGAGTTGTTAAGGAAACTGTCAAAAAAAGACACCTATAATAATTATGAAGCCAATCAGGTGTTTTTGTCCATGCATGAGAGTCCCCAATTGTGGTATAATGTGCCTATAATTTATTTAAAACCAAAAAAAGCTGATACTATTCGCAGTGTCATTGGTCTTCCAAAAGAGCAAAAATATGCCGCACTGATTGACTTTTTGGACAAAAATTTAAATTACAAATTAGGCCCATATCTTGAAGAAGCCTACAGTGCACAAGTGCCTACCGCCATTCAAAAAGAATTTAAGGAAGCCGACCAGCGTGTTAGTTTGTTGTTTAATACATTAGAAGGTGATGCATTACGTCTTTTTCCAATACCAGATGACGAAAATAATAAATGGGTGTCTCCAAAAGAATTTGTTCAACAGGGAATAGTAGTCAGAGATTCATTATATAGCAATTTTATCAAAACAGGATTCTTAGCCTATCTTGCTACCCTTCAAAATGATAAATTTCAAAAAACTGATTTCACACAAAGTCAAAAACTTGTTGAAGCCATAAAAAAGACACAACAACGCTATGGAGGCAAAACAATGCTCTCTGAGAAGAAAATAAAAACCGAAATCATCTACAATAAATATGATATTTTCAAAAAACTGTTCAGTTGGTATATGTATGCTAGTAGTTTGATGTTTGTATTGTTGATTATTCAGATTTTAAAAGATAAAAGTAAAGTGCTGAAAGTTTCGGTAAATATCTTTAAAGTTTTGATTTACGTTTGCTTTGGTCTACACACAGCAGGTTTGATTATACGATGGTATATTTCAGGGCATGCACCATGGAGTGATGCCTATGAATCTATGATTTATGTGGCTTGGGCAACCATGGCTTTTGGAGTAATGCTTGGTCAAAAAAGTAATCTCACTTTTGCCTCAACCGCTTTTGTAACTGCAATGATTTTGATGATTGCCCACTGGAATTGGATGGACCCTTCCATTGGCAACCTACAGCCTGTTTTGAATAGTTATTGGTTAATGATTCATGTGGCTGTTATAGTAGGAAGTTATGGGCCAATGGCGTTGGGAATGATTTTAGGAGTCATTAGTTTGTTGCTTATGATTCTAACGACCTCAAAAAACAAAGTAAAAATGGCGTTAAGTATCAAGGAACTCACCATCATTAATGAAATGGCACTCACAGTGGGGCTTGTTATGCTTACAATTGGTAATTTTCTTGGTGGTATGTGGGCCAATGAAAGCTGGGGACGCTATTGGGGATGGGATCCAAAAGAAACATGGGCGCTTATTAGTATAATGATTTATGCCTTTGTGATTCATATGCGGCTTGTTCCAGGATTGAGAAGTCGTCTTGCATTTAATATCGCTTCAATTCTTGCTTTTGGCAGTATAATGATGACTTATTTTGGTGTGAACTTTTATCTCGCTGGATTGCATTCTTACGCCAAGGATGATCAAGAAATAAGTGTAACTTATATTTTGACAAGTCTTTTAATCCTTACAATAATCAGTGTTTTTGCATATCTAAAACACCGTAAGTTTTATTCTAAGTAAAAGAGTTAAAGATCCCTTGAATTTTACTAAAATAGATTTCATTATAATCAGAAATAACCATATCAGCTAAGGTATAATCTTGATTTTTTGAATGCTCACTTTTGTAGGCCACACAATAAATACCTGCACGTTTTGCAGCTTTAATGCCATTAGTAGAATCTTCTATAACAAAACATTCATTTGGCAAAGCATTAGCCGCTTTAGCTGCATTAATAAAAATTTCTGGGTGAGGTTTTGAGGCTTTAAGGTCTGCACCACTAAGTTTATTTGAAAAAAAACGGTCTAGGTTAAAGCGTTTCATCACATTATTTATGGTAAACATGGAGGCAGAGGAGGCTACAATCAACGTTAGACCTTGTTTAAAATAATCATTTATTAATTCTTCAACCCCATCAATTAATTGCAAATCGTTATCCTCAAAAAAAAGTTTGGTAAAATAATTGCGTTTGATTTGTACCAATTCTTGGGGATCTTGCTCAAGATTAAAATATGTACAAAGCTGTACACATATTCCATAAGTGGATTGACCAGTAAAACCTTCATACATTTCTGAAGAAACTTCAATTCCAACTTTTCCAAACATTTTTTGATAGGCCTTGTGGTGCAGCGGTTCTGTGTCAACAATTACACCATCCATATCAAACAAAACAGCTTTAAGCATAATTCATTTTTTTTTACGAATATAATTCTTCGATTATATTTTTTTTCATTTTATTGAACATTTAATATATTTTTTTTATTTTTAAACTCTAAAACTAATGCTTCAATGAAATTTGTAAAATTATTAGGAATTACCAACGCGCTATTGCTCATGTTGTGTGTTCTAATTATAATTGTCTCTGAATATTTGTTTTTTTCAGGACATGAACTACACGGAATTTTTGTAGGGATCTGGGCGCCTATGCTTGTGGGTCTAATGATATTTTTTAAACTGTTTCGCCTTGGCCGCTAACGACATCGTATTATATTTTTCCATTTTCGTTTCCGTTTGCGTTGCAATTTGGGCTTTTGTTCTTATCAAACAATTCAACGACTTAGATAATAAATAGCGTTTAATAAACTCTTTTAATGTCAAAACAAAAAATAGGTCAAAACACTATTTGCACCCACACCGGTGCTGTAGATGATCCTCTTTTTCAAGGGGTAGTATCTCCAATATATCTTTCCACATCTTATGATTTTTTGGATCAAGAAACAAAGCGCTATCCGCGCTATTTTAATACGCCAAATCAGGAACATTTGAGCAAAAAAATTGCTGCGTTAGAAGATACAGAAGCAGGAATGCTATTTTCATCAGGTTTGGCCGCTGTATCTGCTGTAATGCTTACTTTTTTAAAATCTGGAGATCATGCTGTTGTCCAAAATGACATTTACGGAGGAACACGTAATTTTATTGAATCTCATTTTAAGTCCTATGGTATTCAATACACCTTTACCAAAGATTTGTCAATCAATTCTTTTGAGGAATGTATTAAAAAAAATACAAAACTTATATATGTTGAAACACCATCAAATCCACTACTTAAATTAGTTGATTTGTTTGCCATCGCAAAATTGGCAAAGTCTCATAACATTATTTCAGCAATTGACAATACTTTTGCAACACCCATTGTTCAAAAGCCTCACACGCTTGGTATTGATGTTGTCATTCATTCTGCGACAAAATACTTTGGAGGGCATAGCGATATTAGTGCTGGTGCAATCGCATCTACTCAAAATTATGTAGATAAAATCTGGAATTTAGCGAAAGATTTTGGTGGTAATCTTAGTGATTTTTCAGTTTGGATGCTAGAAAGAAGTATGAAAACTTTAGCCATCCGCGTTAAAGCTCAGCAAAAAAATGCAAAAAAAATGGCTCGATTTTTAGAAAAACACTCGGGTGTTGATAATGTGTATTATCCCGGTTTAAAATCTCATGAGCATCATCAACTTGCAAAAACTCAAATGAAAGGTTTTGGCGCAATGCTATCTTTTGAATTATCAAATGCATACGACACGGTTTTGTTTTTAAAATCATTACAATTGATAAAACCTTCAATGAGTTTGGCTGGCGTTGAAAGTACAATGATTTTGCCTGCTATAGCATCTCATGCCTTACTTTCTGAATCAGACCGCCTTTCACAAGGTATTACAGATCAATTGATACGTTTTTCTGTTGGAATTGAATCTAAAAAAGATTTAATAAACGATATTGAACAAGCTTTGAGTTTAAGTAAAAAACATTAGCATCATGAAAGTAGACATTCTTGCATTTGGCGCACATCCAGACGATGTAGAGTTGTCCTGTGGTGGAACCCTTCACAAAGCAATTCTTGAGGGAAAAACAGTTGCAATAATTGATCTTACTCGTGGAGAGCTTGGGACAAGAGGAACCGCAAAAATACGAAAAGCTGAGGCAAGTGCTGCCGCAAAAATTTTAGGAGCATCCTTTAGAGAAAATTTAGAATTTCCAGATGGTTTTGTATTTAACACCAAGGAAAATCAACTAGAAATCATCAAAAAAATTAGAGCATATCAGCCGCAGATTGTTTTTTGTAATGCTGTTGACGACCGTCACACCGATCATGCCAAATCAAATGCTTTGGTGCGTGAAGCCTGTTTTTTAAGTGGCTTAACAAAAATCAAAACAGAAAGCAAAAAAGGAGAGAAGCAAAATGCTTGGCGCCCCAGTGCTGTGTACAGTTATATTCAATGGAAAAATATTACGCCAGACTTCGTAGTTGATATTAGTTCTACTATAGATATCAAAATGGCTGCCGTAGCCGCCTACAAGTCTCAATTCTTTGATCCTAACAACTCAGAGCCAGAAACTCCAATTTCGAGTCAAAATTTTATGGATAGTATTCGTTACAGAGCTGCAGATCTTGGACGCTTGGTCTTTACAAATTACGCGGAAGGGTTTACGGCCGACAGACTTTTGGCAGTGGACTCCATATTTGATTTAAAATAAATTAAAAAAAAATCTTTGTGCAAAAACATAAATGAATTACATTTGCAAACGCATTTTTATATGCTAAACGGTGGTTGTAGCTCAGTTGGTTAGAGCGCCTGATTGTGGTTCAGGAGGTCGTCGGTTCGAGACCGATCTTCCACCCCAAAACAAAAAGCTTCTCTGTTAAAGAGAAGCTTTTTTGGTTTAAGATATTTATGTTGTTACTCTACAGCTTTATCTACCGTAACGCGTTTTTTTCTGTTGGCCAATTCCCATGCTGTATAAAAGACAAGACGCGTTCTGTTTTCTAATAAATCGTATTCTATTTTATCAGGTGTATCTGTAGCTTTATGATAATCTGCATGTGTTCCATTAAAATAAAAAATGATTGGAATATTATTTTTCGCAAAATTGTAATGATCTGAACGGTAATAAAAACGATTGGGGTCGTTTTCATCGTTGTATGTGTAATCCAATTCTATGTTAGTATATGTATTATTTACTTTCTCAGACAATTCATGAAGTTCTGTACTTAATTTATCACTTCCAATAAGATAGATATAGTTACGTCTACCAACTTTTCGTTTAGGATCAGTTCTACCAATCATGTCTATGTTTAGGTTGGCTACTGTGCTTTCTAAAGAAACAACAGGGTCATAATCTGTATAGTATTGAGATCCTAGAAGCCCTTTTTCTTCCCCAGTTACGTGCAAAAAAATTATAGATCTTTTGGGACCATCTCCATTTTCAACTGCTTTTTGAAAGGCTTCAGCAATTTCTAATAGCGCTACTGTCCCAGAGCCATCATCATCAGCACCATTAAAAACTTCTCCGTCGTGCATGCCCACATGGTCAAGATGTGCAGAAAGAATGATATATTCTTCAGGTTTTTCTTCACCAGGAATCATAGCAACAACATTTTCTGAACTTACAGGTTCAGAAACATTTTCATACTGAATAGATATTTGCTGAGCATACAAACCATTAGAACTCTGAATAAGATTAGTCCCCATTTCTGAGCTTGCCAAAAACCCATAAAATGAGTTGGTATCAACATCAAGTGCCAAATTACTTTCGCCACCACGTTTTTCAATGGCTTTATAATAAGACGAATAGCGTTTGAACATAGCATTATCTATAAGTACAAATGCTTTTGCACCTAATTCTTTTGCGAGATTACGTTTTGAACTCAGCGCTTGCCTGCCGTTGGACCATTTAGAAATTTTATTGTTTCCAGAAACAATATAGTTGTCATTTTCGTCTTTTGGCTCACCAGCTATGGCAACCACTATTTTTCCAGCAACATCCAAATCTTTATAATCATTATATAAGGTATTTTTAATTCCATATCCGACAAAAACAAACTCTTGTGCTTCAATTTTTGTAGTTTCTCCAGATGCAACAGCAACAAAGTCATCGTAATAACTAAAAGTTTGATCTCCGATAGATATACTAACTTTAGGAGTTTTTACAAGCTTTAATGGAACGTTTTGAAAATAATTGCCATTAGCTTTTGCAGCACCAACGCTTAACGATTGATATTTTTGTTTAAGATATTTAACAGCTGTTTTTTGCCCATCTGTACCCGTTTCTCTACCCTGAAATTCATCAGAAGCATAGATGTAGAGCTTTTCTTTTAGTTCATCAGCATTAATTTCATTCGCATAGATACTTGGATTTTGTGAAAAAAGTGAAAATGACACGAGCAATAAACAAAATAGGAGATAATTTTTCATATAGATATTGTATGTTTTGTTTTTTTGTAGTTGTAAATTTCGACTAAAAAAATCAATTTTTATAAAAATGTGTTAAAATAAATTTAAATGGTTTGTTTAGCCTACTTCTTAAAAAGTCCATAAAGTGTACGATTTTATCGTTGAAATTAAAAAAAAAATGAAATTTATGTCAATCGATTAATTAT
>CBFIIL010000059.1:0-6384 GCA_965662485.1 Flavobacteriaceae bacterium
AAATGGAAGGGTTTACACCTCCAAATTCTCCAAAATACTGTAAATCTTGAATAGAGTCTGCTGGCTTCATAAATATTGATTAATTTTAATCAAATATCTATTATTACGGATTTAAAAACAACAACTATTAAAAATTATAGAAAATTATTCATAAATACTAGCTAATTTTAGATAAAAATTTTATATTTTTGTTAAAATTAATTCCTTAAAAGATATTTTTTCAATATGAAACTTGACGTACTTGATATAAAAATACTGCGCTTACTTCAAAAAGATGCTAAACTTACCAATAAAGCTCTGTCAACAAAGTTATCACTTTCTGTGACAGCAATTTATGAACGTATAAAAAAACTTGAAAAAACAGGATTTATTGAGGGCTATGTAGCTCTTGTGTCAAAAGAAAAAGTAGGAAAATCTTTCGTAGCATTTTGTCATGTAAAACTCGTTCAACACACTCAAGATAATGTCAAGCAATTTGAGCGAGAGGTTATTGCCATTGAAGAAGTTTTGGAATGTTATCATCTTAGTGGTGATTATGATTATTTACTAAAAGTACATGTTACAGACATGGAATCTTACCGAAAATTTATGATTGAAAAATTAACAAATTTAAATCATATTGGTAGTACTCACAGTATGTTTATGATCAATCAAGTGAAGCATACAACGGCTCTAAATATTTAAATTTTTATTCTAATCTATTGAACGGAAGTTTGTACTTTTGTTCCTATTAAAATTTAAAATATATGAAATCATATGATGTTGCTGTAATTGGCTCTGGCCCTGGCGGATATGTAGCAGCCATTCGTTGTGCTCAACTTGGAAAAAGTGTTGCCATTATTGAAAAATATAGCACTATGGGTGGAACTTGTCTAAATGTAGGTTGTATTCCTAGCAAAGCTTTATTGGATTCTTCTCATCATTTTGAAGATGCTGTAAAACATTTTGATACGCATGGTATTGAGCTTCCTGGCGAAGTTAAAGTCAATCTTGAAAAAATGATGTCACGAAAAAAATCTGTTGTTGATCAAACAACAGTAGGGATAGAGTTTTTAATGAAGAAAAATAATATTGATGTCTATCAAGGAATTGGTGCTTTCAAAGATGCAACACATATTACCATAAGTGGAGATACTTCTCAAGAAATTGATGCAAAACACACCATCATTGCCACTGGAAGCAAGCCGTCTGTACTTCCTTTTGTTACTATCGACAAAGAACGTATCATTACATCAACAGAAGCATTAAAACTCAAAGAAATACCAAAACACCTTATCATTATCGGAGGTGGAGTTATTGGTCTAGAACTTGGTCAAGTTTATAAGCGTCTTGGCGCAGAAGTCACTGTTATTGAATATATGGATCGTATTATTCCAACAATGGATAAAGGTCTATCAAAAGAACTCAATAAAGTCCTTAAAAAGCAAAAATTTAAAATCAACACTTCCCACAAAGTAACTTCAGTAACACGTAAAGGCGATAATGTAACAGTAACAGCCGAAAACAAAAAAGGAGAAGCGGTAACTTTTGAAGGCGATTATTGTTTGGTATCTGTAGGTCGGAGTGCTTACACAGCGGGGCTTAATGCCGAAGCTGCTGGAGTAGAATTGAATGAACGTGGTCAAGTGAGTGTAAATGAGCATTTACAAACAACTGTTTCAAACATTTACGCCATTGGCGATGTTGTTAGAGGAGCAATGTTGGCACACAAAGCAGAAGAAGAAGGTGTGTTTGTTGCCGAAACCATTGCAGGTCAAAAACCACATATAAATTACAACCTTATTCCTGGAGTTGTATATACTTGGCCAGAAGTGGCTGCTGTTGGAAAAACAGAAGAACAACTTTCTGAAGAAGGTGTAGCGTACAAGTCAGGGCAATTTCCAATGCGTGCATTGGGAAGAAGTCGCGCAAGTATGGATTTGGATGGATTCGTAAAGATTTTAGCCGACGAAACAACCGATGAAATTTTGGGAGTTCATATGATTGGTGCACGCTGTGCCGATCTTATTGCAGAAGCTGTAGTTGCTATGGAATTCCGCGCATCTGCAGAAGACATCTCGAGAATGTCTCATGCACATCCAACTTTTACTGAAGCTATTAAGGAAGCTGCACTTGCAGCAACCGAAAATAGAGCATTGCATATCTAATTAATTTCCAATACCTTAAATTCAAAGCGGTCATAAAATGATCGCTTTTTTTTAATTTATATATATTTTTAAATATAAAAAATGTATATTTAACTGATTGATTTACAACGAATTGTCTAACATTTAAGCAATTTTATTAAACAAAATTAATATTACTAACATAGCACCCAAAAATATAAAGTGCAAAAGCAACCCAAATCGCTTTGAAGCAACACAACCTAGAATACCAACACTCCGACGAGGCACTAGTATTTGCCATCATTCACAACGAAGAAACGCATCTTTTTGAAATCTTACATGATCGCTATTATTCAGTAGTATATGGTCGATGTCTTAGTTTTTTTAAAAACAAACATGATGCTGAGGACGTTTCTCAAGAAATATTTTTTAAGGTATTCTTAAAGTTAGACACTTTCTTGTTCAAATCAAAATTTTCAACTTGGCTTTATAGTTTTACTCATAACTATTGTATCAATTACAAACGAAATATTGAATACAGAAAATTTGAAAATAAACTAATTGACCCAGAAAGATTAAGTGAAGAGTTTTTTAGTTATAATTATGATTCATGTGTTGTAGACGAATATCAATTAATACGACTAAAGCTAGCAATTAGTTTATTATCAAAACATGAACAAAAACTAGTTTTATTAAAGTATTGTGGTCATATGACTATAAGAGAAATGGGCGAAGTGTATAATCTTGGCGAAAGTGCTCTCAAAATGAAGTTGAAACGCATCAAAAATAAAATTATTAAACACTATAGGGAAGCAGATTTTGAAGAGATGAAATTTGCTTAATTATTTTCGTTTTTTGCGATTAAAATTTTTGTCCCCTCTTGTTTTTGACTTTTTATATTTTTTCCCAATAGTTCTTTTGTAGGATCCTCCAAGATTTACCTTTTTGTTTTTTTCCTTTTTTTCATGAAACGCAGGTCCGGGAACATCATCATTTTTCTTTTTATTTGGATTATAACGCTCCTTTACAGCTTTTCGTTCCTCGGGCATTAATTCATTTGATATATCCACTTCAGAGGGCCATTCACAAACTTGAATTTCAAAATTCATGTAACGCTCAATTTGAATCCTAAATTCTTGTTCTTTCTTTGTTGATAATAATATGCTTTCACCTTGTTTTTGAGCGCGCCCAGTACGACCAATGCGATGCATATAATTTTCGGAAAACTCAGGTGTATTGAAGCTAATAACATGAGAAACTTCATCTATATCAATACCTCGTGCCATTAAATCTGTGGTGACTAAAATTTTATATGTTCCGTTTTTAAATTCTTCAATAGCATTGCGCCTGTAATTTTGTGATTTATTGGAGTGAAGTACACCACATTCATTTCCAAAATTGAGCTCTAGTGCTTCATATAATCGGTCGGCTATACGTTTTTGATCAACAAAAATGAGAACTTTTCTAAACGCTTCTTTTTGAGCCAGCAGAAACAACAAAAGATTGAGCTTTGAATTATAATTTGGTGCATCAAATCGCGTTTGTTTAATATTTTTAAGAGGGGTTCCCGAAAGTGCAGTGGATACTTTATTGGGGTTTCTAAAGAAGTTCGTGATAATATTTTCGACATCTGAATTCATAGTTGCTGAAAACATAATATTTTGACGTTTCTCTGGGAGTAAATCAAAAATATTTATAAGCTGATGTCTAAACCCCAAATCGAGCATCACATCTACTTCATCAATAACTAGTTTTTGTATATTTTTCAGTCGTAATGCTTTACTAACGGCCAAATCATAAAGTCGTCCAGGGGTTGCGACCACAATATCGGCACCATTTTCAATTTGTTTTTTTTGCGTATTGATGTTTGTCCCACCAAAAATTCCAACAATTTGAAATGGCAGTTCTACGCATAGCCTTTCTATAGATTCAACCACTTGTAACACCAATTCTCTTGTAGGAACAAGAATCAAAATACGAGGGGAATTTTGAGAGGGTTGCGTAAGGTTTCTTAGCAATGGTAAGTTGTAGGCCATTGTTTTTCCAGTTCCTGTTTGTGCAATACCAATCAGGTCTCTACCAGAGCAAATTTTTGAAAAAGAAGCACTTTGAATTGCAGTAGGGTGTTTGAATCCTAATTGCGAAATTGCATCATATAGAACAGGGGTAAGTTTAAAATTGCTGAAAGTATCCAAATTAAAAAATTTATTCAAAGGTAATGTATTCTGATAAAGTGGGGGTGTATTTCAATATATCTGATTAAATTTACATCCAATTAGTTTGTATACCATTTTTGAGAACACATTTTCATTTTAAACCTAAACATTTAGAAACTTTCAAAAGACAACTTTTGCAATGGGCCAATACTTTTGATGAGGTTGTTTGGTTGGATTCAAATCATTACAACCAAACCCACAGTAGTTTTGAGGCTATTTTGGCAGTAGATGCTTTTTCGAGCTTACAACTTTCAGAAAAACATAGTTTTAAACAATTGGAGAATTATAGAAATACAACTTCAGATTGGATTTTTGGTTATCTTTCTTATGATTTAAAAAATGATATTGAAAAGCTGCATTCTTCAAATTTTGATGGTCTTCAATTTCCAGATTTGTTTTTTTTTCAACCCAAAAAAGTATTTATTTTCCAAGGTGATCAGGTGAGTATTCATTACTTAAATGAGTTTTCATTTTGTATCCAAGAGGATTTAAAAATAATTGAAAGCGAATCCATGTTTTCTGAGTGTTTAGATTCATCAGAATTAAAAATTGAAGCAAGAACATCAAAATCTTCATATTTAGAAAAAGTAAAATCTTTACAAAATCATATCTGTAGAGGAGATATTTATGAAGCCAATTTTTGTCAAGAATTTTTTTCACATGGTGTTATCAATCCTCTGGCAACCTTTTACAAACTTCAAAAAAGTTCTCAACCTCCATTTTCTGCGTATTTAAAAAATGGTGAGCATTTTGCATTGTCTGCCTCACCAGAAAGGTATTTAAAGAAAAATGGAAATATTGTCATTTCTCAACCTATAAAAGGGACATCCAAGCGTTCTATTCATGTTGAAGAAGATGAAAAATTGAAAGCCAATTTAGAAGCCAACCCCAAAGAACGTAGCGAAAACGTAATGATTGTAGATTTGGTACGCAATGATTTGTCAAGAATTGCAGAAAAAGGTTCCGTAAGTGTTGACGAACTTTGTGGCCCTTATACATTTGCTCAAGTTCATCATTTAATTTCAACTGTAAGTGCTATAATAAAAGAGGAATACTCATCAGTAGATGTCATTAAATCTACTTTTCCAATGGGTAGCATGACAGGTGCACCAAAGATATCAGCTATGAAAATCATTGAACAATTGGAAGATGCCAAACGAGGGCTATATTCTGGTGCAATAGGATATTTTACTCCAGCTGGTGATTTTGATTTTAATGTGGTTATAAGAAGTATCTTATACAACAAATCAGCTTCATATATTTCTTTTTCTGTAGGAAGCGCAATTACTTATGAGAGCCAACCAGAATACGAATATGAAGAATGTCTTGTAAAAGCACAAGCAATGCGAGAAGCTCTGGAAAATTAATTTGTATTTTTGTGCAATGCAATTGGCTTTTAATCAACATATAAAATCACAGTTTCCGTTCCTTTTTGAACAAAAAATTTTGGTCGCAGTATCTAGCGGTATCGACAGTATGGTTTTAACGGATTTATGTTTAAAATCAGGATTAAATATTGCTTTAGCACATTGTAATTTTAAATTACGCAAGGCGGAAAGTGATAAAGAAGAAGCTTTTGTTTTGGATTATGCAAAAACACATAAATTAACTTTTTTTACTAAACAATTCAATACCACTCATTTTGCGGAGACCTACAAAATTTCGATTCAAATGGCTGCTCGAGAGTTACGCTACAATTTTTTTGATGAACTATGTGATTCTCAACAATTCGACACAATACTCACTGCTCATCATGCCGATGATAATTTAGAAACATTTTTTATCAATCTTAGCAGAGGTTCTGGTATTGATGGATTGACAGGAATTCCAAAGATCAATGATAAGATCGCTAGGCCACTTTTGCCATTTTCTAGAAATCAGATTTACGAATATGCAAAAATGCATCATATTCAATGGTGTGAAGACAGCAGTAATGCAAGTCTAAAATACAAACGTAACGCATTACGCCATGAGCTTATTCCTGTGCTAAAATCTATTTATCCAACAATTCTTGAAGCTTTAAATACAACACAAAATAATTTGATAGCATCACAGGATTTAAT
>CBFIIL010000060.1:0-6300 GCA_965662485.1 Flavobacteriaceae bacterium
TTGGAATTTTCCAAAACGCTCTATAATAGCAGCAGTTTGTTGCTTAACAACAAAAAACGCAGCAAAAAGAATGAGTGCGCCAAAAAAAAGAAAAGGGTACATAAAAAGTGACATAAGAATCTGATTTTAAATTTGATTAGGTATAAATATAGTAAAAATGGCTCTATTTTACTTATAAACAAACGGAGGCTTTTTCAATAAGCTCAATTCCAGATTTTATGAGATGGGTAATTTTTGGTTTGGTTTTTATCAAACTTTCTAGGTAGTTTTTTATTTTAAAACCTAATGGTGTATCATTTGTAAGTTCAAAAAGCTCTAAGGGTAATAACCAGTCATTAGGGTGATTATCTTTTAAAGAATTAAAAATCAATTCTAAATTATCTTCTGAAAATTTACTAGATGTTCTGTAGTCTCTTACGCTTTGGTATAGGTTCTCCAGAGCAATCTCTTTTTTTGTTTTTTTTGTTTTGATTGTTTTCGTTTCAGAAACTGAGTAAAGGTTTGGAAAAGAGCTATTATCTGCAGCGCCAGCGAAAGCAGAGGTGATTTCATTTCCAATAGCCATATCAAACACGCCATATTCGGGCTTGAAAAGAATTTCTTCACCATAAGTTACGGTGCAGTCCTCTAGCTGAATAACCATAATTTTTCCCTTTACATTTCGAATTCCAGTGATATTTAACCCTTCTACTTTCACACCGCTTTCGAACTCGAAAGAAAGGCGTTGACCGTCATATAGATTATAGGCCTTCAAATCAACAGGGGTCATGTTTTCTATAGGTAGATTTACACTTTTTAGCATTCCAAGCGGCGAGCTGTATCCGTGTTTATGTGTTTCTATTCCATGCCCCACAAGCTCTTTATCGCGATAAGCTAAGGCTGTTGGACCGTCTGTTTTAAAATAAACAACTTCTCTATCCTCATTTAATATTAGTTTTGTAAATACCCCAGAAATTTGAAGTCCAGTGCTTAATTCTATAGTGCCAACGGTTTTGGAATCAATAAGTTTTTGGAGGCCTTTATATCCACCTTTTCGAATGCTTAATGTGTTTGCAAATTCTTCTAAAACCTCCATCAAATAAGCAAAATCTGGGGTCACATAAAGCTGAGGCTGAGGCTTTGTGATGTCAAATCCTTTTTGTGCAACACCGATAGAGTATGGAATTTTTTCAACCTTATCACTCAGACACCACTCACTTTCGCCAATAGAAGATAAAAGCCCTGCGCCATAAATTTTTGGGTTATCCATGTTACCCACTAATCCATATTCTACACTCCACCACTGCATATTTCTTATTTGAGCCATTTCTGAAAATTCATGATGTTGGTTTTGAAGAACATTAACTTCTTCTTCTGCCGCCAAGATTTCGCTTTCTTTTACACCTGGAGCTTCCTTTAAAATCGAGAGTTTTCTTACCGCTTCGTATAAGTCAATGTCATATTTAGAGAGAATTGCTTTTGCTCCAATCTCGCCAAGACGCCTTAAAAATTCTGCATAATCTGGACTGGCAATTATAGGCGCATGACCGGAGGCTTCATGTATAATATCAGGTGCAGGCGTGTATTCAATATGTTCTAACTGTCTGATGTCCGAAGCAATGACAAGAACTTTATTAGCTTGAAATTCCATAAAAGCATTTGGCGGAATAAAACCATCAACAGCAACAGCTGCCCAGCCAATTTCTTTCAAAATACGATTCATGCCATAAATACTAGGGATTGAATTAATATCAATTCCTGTTTTTTTCAACCCCTCTATATATGATTCGTGTGCAATGTCTTTTAGGTGTACAACATTTTTCCGCATCACATATCTCCAAACTGCTTGATTGATTGGAGTATATTGTTCATAATCTTGAGGAACAATAAATTGTTTTAGGTGATATGGAAGTCTTTTTATAACTTCTTCAGAGTGATTTTTTATAGGCTCCATAGTGATGTAATTTAAGTTCAAAACAATGTTTTGAAGTAAAATGATTGGGTTTCTGCTAATTTACTAAAATTTTTAGATATCTTTTTTAGCTAATAGCAGTACACTTTGTTTTGTTTTAATGGATGATGGGTGGTTAAAGAAGATGATTTCACTATCAGTTTCAGCTTCTATCAAAAAATGTGTTCCTTGAAAATAGCAATGTCTAACCACTGCTTTTATTGATCCTTTTTCAGAAACTTTTATTTGGTGCGCATAAAAGATAACGCCATCAATTATACAATATTCTGAAAAAAAGGCTGCAAGTAAAGAGTTTTTAGGGTTTAAGTAAAGGTCTTTAGGGAAACCCTCAAGTAAGATTTTACCGTGTTGTAAAACAAGCATATTATCAGCAAAACCCAAAACATCATTTTTGTCGTGGGTAGCTACAATACAAGTTATATTTTTAGCTTTCAAAAAACGAAATAAGTTTTTTCTCAACGATTGTTTTTTAAAGTTATCAATATGACTGAACGGTTCATCTAGTAATAGAATTTCTGGCTGTCTCGCTAGAGCTTTCGCTAGAGCAACACGTTGTTTTTGTCCACCGCTAAGATGTTTTACTTTGGTGGACTGATACCTTTCAAGTTCAACAACAACAAGCAGCTCTTGGATGCGTTTTTCTTTTTCTATTGGAAAAAAATTAGAAAGGTGTGTTCCAATGTTTTCGCCAACGGTTGTAAAAGGCATTAAATCAAACTCTTGAGCAACGTACTTCATAAAGTCATGACCAACAACGAGCCTGTCTTTTGGACCCAAAATAGGAGTTGAGTTCCATGATATGGAGCCATTGTTTACATCAAACTCCCCGTAAATTAACTTTAATAATGTACTTTTTCCAGAACCGCTTTCCCCTACAACAGCAAGATACTCACCCGCCTGAACAGTAAAAGAAATATCACTTAAGGTTTTGCTATTATTATAGCCAAAATCAACGCTCTTTACCGAAAGCATTATGATGTTGGAGTAAATACATGTTCCACCATGTACTCAGCGATTTGAATGGCGTTTGTTGCAGCTCCTTTTCTTAGATTGTCAGCAACAATCCACATATTTAAAGTATTAGGCCTGCTTTCATCTCGACGCAATCGGCCAACAAAAACATCGTCTTTGTTATGTGCAAAAATAGGCATCGGATATGTATTGGTATCAGGATTATCTTGAACAGTAACACCAGGCATTTTATTCAAAATTTTTCGTACTTCGCTCAACTCAAAATCTTCTTCAAATTCAACATTGACTGATTCTGAATGTCCGCCAGCTGTTGGAATTCTTACGGCAGTGGCAGTTATAGCAAAAGAATTATCGTTAAGTATTTTTTGCGGCTCTTTAGCGAGTTTCATTTCTTCTTTGGTATATCCATTTTCTAGAAAAACATCACAATGTGGTAAAGCATTTTTGAAGATTTGATAAGGATATGCCATTTCATCGCTTTTGCCGTTAATTTCATTTTCCATTTGTCGAACTGCTTTTACACCAGTTCCTGAAACAGATTGATAGGTTGAGACCACAACACGTTTCATTTTATAGTGATTGTGTAAAGGTGCAAGAGCCATAACTAATTGAATTGTGGAACAATTAGGGTTTGCAATAATTTTATCTTCTTTGGTGATAACATTTGCATTTATTTCAGGAACAACAAGTTTTTTTGCAGGATCCATTCGCCAAGCAGAGGAATTATCGATTACAACACACCCGGCTTCAGCAAATTTTGGTGCCCAAGCAAGTGATGTATCGCCACCTGCAGAAAATATAGCAATTTCAGGCCTTAGAGATACAGCTTTTTGGAGACCCACAATTTTATAGTCTTCTCCTTTGAATGTTACAATTTTCCCAACACTGCGCTCAGAAGCTACCGGAATTAATTCGGAAACAGGAAAGTTTCGTTCTTCCAATAATTTCATCATTATGGTACCGACCATTCCTGTTGCTCCAACAACTGCTATTTTCATTTTGTGATTTCTTAAAAATTAGACCACAAAATTAACAAATAAGCGGGTACTTTTCCTTAAATTTTAAGAATAAAAAAGGGCGAAGAATCGCCCTTTTTATAAAAAAAATACTACTTTTTTAGCAAATCTCTAATTTCAGACAAAAGTTCGTTGTCTGATGGTCCTGAAGGCACCTCCTCTTCTTTTCGCTTTAAGGCGTTGATCCCTTTAATAATTAAGAACATTACAAAGGCTACAATTAAGAAGTCTATAACATAGGTAAGAAATTCGCCCCACATAATTGCTGTTTCTCCCTCTACGACACCATCACCATTAACAGTGCCATCTTGGATTACATATTTTAGGCCTTTGAAATCTGACTTGAAAATTAGACCAATTATCGGCGAAACGATTCCACCAGTAAAACTGGTTACAACATCTTTGAATGCTGCTCCCATAACAAAAGCAACCGCGATATCGACTAGGTTGCCTTTCATTGCAAATTCTTTAAATTCTTTGAGCATAAATTTTAGATTTAGGTTAATACTTTTGCTAACTTATTTAAAATAAAAAAAATAAACAAATTATTCAGAAATGAAAACACGTTTTACACGCTGAGAAATTCCAGTAAGAAGCTCATAAGAGATGGTGTTTACGTTCATTGCGAATTCTTCAGCGGTTGCAATTTTATCAAAAAGAACAACTTCATCACCTTCTTTACAATCAATTTCTGAAATATCAACCATAATCATATCCATACAAACATTCCCTACAATTGATGCTCTTTGCCCTTGAATATGTACTGCACCCACACCATTGCCATAATGTCTTCCAATACCATCTGCATGACCAATGGGCAAAGTTGCTATTTTTTTATCATGCTCAGCAATAAACGCCCTATTATATCCTACACTTTGACCTTTTTCTATAGTGTGAATTTGAGAAATAATTGTTTTGAGCGCTGCAACAGGAATAAATTTATGATTGTTATTTTTCATGTTGTTAAAACCATAAATTCCTATACCACAGCGAACCATGTCGAACTGAGCTTCTGGAAAGTTTATCACGCCAGAAGTATTACAAAGGTGCCGTATAAATGAATATCCACACAACGATTGAAACGCCTCAGTTATGTCATGAAAATGTTTAATTTGATTTAAAGAGAAATCTCGTTCTTTTTCATCTTCACTAGCGGCTAAGTGTGAAAAGACAGATTTTACATGAACAGAACGATTAGAATTGATGATATCAACAACGTCTTTTATTTGTTGTTGAGAAAATCCAAGACGATTAAGACCAGTATTGAATTTGATATGTACTGGAAAATTTTCTTTTGAATTAGCATTTACAACTTTAATAAAGGCATTTAAAGTATTAAAGCTATACAAACTTGGCTCGAGATTAAATTTTAGAAGAAGTCCAAAATTTACTGGTTGAGGGTGAAGAACAAGAATAGGTGTTTTTATGCCTGCTTTTCTAAGTAATACTCCTTCATTGATGTATGCTACTGCAAAATAATTAACCCCTAGACCCTCAAGAAACTGAGCAATTTTAACAGCGTCACTACCATAAGCAAAAGCTTTAACTACAGCGAGCATCATGGTGTTTTTATTAATTTTGGCACGGAGTATGTCAAAATTATTTTTCAAAGCAGAAAGGTTGATTTCTAAAGTTGTTTCGCCCACCACAAAAATTAATTTTTTTTCTTTTTAGCTTCTATATTTTCAGGGTCAACAACGTCCAAGCCTTTAATTCTTTCTTTAGTCATGGCTTTGTAAAACGCACTTCGACTGAGCGGCTCATATTCTTTAACTTCTCCTAAAAGAACTAATTTGTCATCACTTGATTTACGGAAGCTATATTGTGCTAAGTTTCCTGTTCTAGTACATACAGCATGCACTTTGGTTACATATTCTGCAGTGGCCATAAGATTTGGCATTGGTCCAAAGGGGTTGCCTTTAAAATCCATGTCTAGACCAGCAACAATTACACGAACACCTTTGTTAGCTAACGCATTACAAACACTTACAATTTCATCGTCAAAAAACTGAGCCTCGTCTATGCCAACTACATCGCAGCCATCGGCCAAAAGAGGAATGTTGGAGGCTGCAGGAACAGGAGTGGATCTAATTTCATTGGCATCGTGAGAAACAACACGATCTTCATCATAACGAACATCTATTGCTGGTTTGAATATTTCAACTTTTTGTTTGGCAAACTGAGCGCGTTTTAGACGCCGAATCAACTCTTCAGTTTTTCCAGAAAACATTGATCCGCAGATCACTTCGATCCATCCAAATTGTTCTTTAGCGTTTACTGTATTTTCAAGAAACATTTTGTAATTTTAGCGCAAGCAAATTATTTTATTTGCTTTTAATAAAGGTGATGTAAATTTACTAA